>NZ_JAKUSO010000060.1:0-21190 GCF_022449305.1 Oceanibaculum sp.
TACATGAAAGGTCATCCGGCGATCACCTATGCCGGACGTTTTCTCGCGAGCCGCCGCCTTTTACCGGCGTCTTCCCGCGCAACGGAACAAGCCAACGAGGAATATCATGCCCTTCGAACTTCCGGCCCTGCCCTACGCGCAGAACGCCCTGGAGCCGCACATCTCCGCCAACACCTTCAGCTTCCATCATGGCAAGCACCACAACACCTATGTTGTGAACCTGAACAAGATGATCGACGGCACGCCGCTCGCCTCGAAGTCGCTGGAGGAAATCATCCTCGACAGCGCCGGCGATGCCTCGAAGGCTGGCATCTTCAACAACGCCGCGCAGGTGTGGAACCACACCTTCTTCTGGCATTCGATGAAGCCGGGCGGCGGCGGCAAGCCCAGCGGCAAGATTGCCAAGATGATCGACGAGTCCTTCGGCTCCTACGAGAAGTTCGCCGAGGAATTCAAGGCTGCCGGCGCCGGACAGTTCGGCAGCGGCTGGGCCTGGCTGGTCGAGGATGGCGGCAAGCTGGCGGTCATGAAGACCCCGAACGCCGAACTGCCGATGACCAAGGGCAAGAAGGCGCTGCTGACCTGCGACGTGTGGGAGCATGCCTACTATCTGGACTACCAGAACCGCCGGCCGGACTTCCTGGCCGCCTTCCTGGATCACCTGGTGAACTGGGACTTCGCGGAAAAGAACCTGGCCGCCTGATATCTCCGGTCAGTCAAGACGAGTGCGGGGGCCTTTCGGCCCCCGTTTTCGTTTCTATTCCACCGCGATTAGCGCGGCGGCGACCCGGCGGTCTTCCGACATCAGCACGTTGTAGGTGCGGCAGGCTGCCCCGGTATCCATCGCGTCGATGACGATGCCTGCATCCCGCAGTGCCTGCCGCAGGGCCGGCGGCACGAAGCGCATCTGCGCCCCACAGCCGATCAGCAGGATATCGACTTCCGGTGTATCCGGGGCGGTGAAGGCCGACAGGCTGGCCTCGTCAATCGACTGGAAGTCGGTGACGGGCCACTCCAGGACGCGGTCCGGAAACACCAGCACGGAGCCTTCATGCACTGTGCCGGTGATCTTGAAGCGGCCGGCGCCATAGCTCTCGATAAGCTGCCGTCCCTCGGCGATGCGGGGGGTAACGTCCATCCGCCGATCAACCGGCCGTGGTCGCCTTGCCGGCATCTTCCGCCGCGTTGTCGCTGTCGCGGCGGAGATTCATGTAGGTCAGCACCGGCGTGGCGATGAAGATCGAGGAATAGGTACCGATCAGGATGCCGAAGATCAGCGCGCCGCTGAAATCGCGGACGACCGGTCCACCGAAGGAGAACAGAGCGACCAGGGCCAGGATTGTGGTGCCGCTGGTCAACAGCGTGCGGGCCAGCGTGTCGTTCAGGCTGAGGTCACACAGCGCGCTGATATCGAGCTTTTTGTACTTGCGCAGATTCTCGCGGATGCGGTCATAGACCACGACGGTATCGTTGATCGAATAGCCGGCGATGGTCAGGATCGCCGCCACCGTGGACAGGTTGAACTCCAGCTGCAGTACGGAGAACAGGCCGATGGTGATCAGCACGTCATGGATCAGCGTCAGCACGCCGCCGACGCCGAACTGCCATTCGAAGCGGAACCAGATGTACATCAGGATAGCGCCCAGCGCTATCAGCACCGCCAGGATACCGTCCTGAATCAACTCGGCACCAACCTTGGGGCCGACAAACTCGACACGCCGGTAGTTCACATCGTCGCCCAGCGCTCCCCGCACCGCCTCGATAGCGGCCTGCTGGCCAGCCTCCCCGCCATCCTGCTGCTGGATGCGGATGAGCACGTCCGTTTCGGCGCCAAATTCCTGCAAGGACACCTCACCCAGCCCGAGCTGGCCGAGGGTGGAGCGCATTTCGGACAGGTTTGCCGGCTGTGGCGTGCGGACTTCCATCAGGATGCCGCCGCGGAAATCGATGCCGAAATTCAGCCCCTGGGTCGCCAGCGACACCAGCGAACCGAGCATCAGCAACGCGGAGAGCGCGAAGCACAGTCCCTTGAAGCGCAGGAAGGGAACGTGCGGTGTGCCGGCGAGGAATTTCATGAATCGCATCGTCTCTCTCCGCTCAGATCGGCAGCGTCTTCGGCCGCGACCGGCGCAGCCAGAGCACGACGATGAGGCGCGTCACCATGATCGCCGTGAACATGGAGGTGACGAGGCCAATCGACAGGGTGACGGCAAAGCCGCGGATCGGGCCGGACCCGAAGATGAACAGCAGCAGCGCCGCGATGAAGGTCGTGAGATTCGCGTCAACGATGGTGGAGATCGCCCGGCTGTAGCCGGCATCGATGGCCGATACCGGCGGGCGGCCGTTCTTGGCCTCCTCGCGCATGCGCTCGAACACCAGCACATTGGCATCGACCGCCATACCGATGGTCAACACGATGCCGGCGATACCGGGCAACGTCAGCGTCGCCTGCAAGACCGACAGCGCGGCAACGATCAGCACCAGATTGACCAGCAGCGCGATGTTGGCGATCACGCCGAACAGGCCATAGGCCAGGACCATAAAGACGATGACCAGCACCAGGCCCAGCAGGGCGGCGGCTTCGCCGGCGGCAATCGAATCGGCACCAAGGCCGGGGCCGACCGTGCGTTCCTCCAGCACCGTCAGCGGGGCCGGCAGCGCACCGGCGCGCAGCAGCAGCGCGAGGTCCTGGGCTTCCTGCACGGTGAAATTGCCGGAGATGATGCCGCTGCCGCCGAGGATCGGTTCGCGGATCACCGGGGCGCTGATGACCTTGTCGTCCAGCACGATGGCGAAGGGACGGTTCACATTGGCTGCCGTGGCATCGGCGAAACGCTTGGCGCCCACCGAATCGAAGCGGAAGGAGACGACCGGCTCGCCATTGTTGAAGCTGGGCTGCGCATCGACCAGCGTGTCGCCACTAACCATCACCCGGCGTTCGATCAGATACATCTGTGCCGGACGGCCATCGGCGCCGACCTCGTCCGAGGGCAGCAGGGCGGAACCCGGCGGCACGCGACCGGCCATCGCCTCGCCCAGCGAGTTGCGGTCATCGACCAGGCGGAACACCATCTTGGCGGTCTGGCCGAGCAGCGCCTTGATGCGTTCCGGATCGTCCACGCCCGGCAGCTGGACCAGGATGCGGTCCTCGCCCTGACGCTGGATCGTCGGCTCGCGCGTTCCGGTCTCGTCGATGCGGCGGCGCACGATCTCGATGGATTGTTCGATGGCCGCCTGCTTGCGCGCCGTCAGCGCGCTTTCCCGCAAGGTCGCCACGATGCGCCCGTCGCTCTGCTCGATCGTCAGATCGCCATCGGCATCGCGCAGCAACGCCATGGCCCGGTCGGCATCCGCCGCTTCCCGCAGCCGGAAGACCACATTTTCCCCGGAGACGCCCAGATCGGTATAGCCGATCCGCTCCTTGCGCAGTTCGGTGCGCGCCAGATCGACCACCGACTCCAGCCGTTCCCGGACCACCGTGTCGAGATCGACCTCCAGCAGCAGGTGCGAGCCGCCGCGCAGATCGAGGCCCAGATTGATTTGCTGGAAATTCATCCAGCTGGGCGCCTTCTCGACAACCGAACGGTCAAGCAGGTTCGGTGTCGCATAAGCAGCACCGAGGAGACAGATCACCAGGACCAGTGCGATCTTCCACTTGGGGAAATGCAGCATTGTGGCCGGAACGCTCCGATGAAGGGAAAAGGGTCAGGCGACGGTGAAGCCGCCTTACTGCGGAAACCGGCCTTACGGGGCTTCCGTGCTGCCGGTTTCGGCCGGCTTGGTCTCAGCAGGCTTGGTCTCGGCAGGCTTCGCGCGGCTGCGGCTGGTGCGCTTGCGCGGCGCCTCGGCCGGGGCTTCCTCATCCTCGTCATCGTCGCTGGCGGCCTTGGCCGGCTCGGTCTTGGCCAGCACATCGGCGACCATGGCGCGGACGGCGCGGACGCGCACGCCCTCGGCGATCTCCAGCGTGAGTTCGTTGTCATCGTTGACGCGGGTGACGCTGCCGATGATGCCGCCATTGGTGACGACACGGTCGCCGCGACGGATGTTCGACAGCATTTCCTTGTGCGCCTTCACCTTCTTCTGCTGCGGACGGATCAGCAGGAAGTAGAACACGACGAAGATCAGCACCAGGGGGAGAAGCGACACGACGAAGTCGCCACCGCCTGCAGCCTGGGCATAAGCCGGGGAGATAAGCATTTGCGGCTCCTTGTTTTTCCGCCCGCAGGCGGTTAATTCATGGGGCGGACTATACCCGGACGGACGGCGATTGCAACAGCGCCGCACTTACCGAATCGACCCTGCCATGAGACACAGCCCGTTGACCCCGTGCGCGCGCAGCCACTAGGCTCCCCGCTCCGCTGATGTAGGTGGCTTCGCCCATGAATACGACCCCCGAGCTTCTGCCCTTGCTGACCCGTATCGCCGACGCGCTGGAGCGGCTGGCCCCCCCGGCTGTGAAGGCGGTGGATATCAATGCCGCCGATGGCTTCATCTGGAACGCCGAGAGCGCCAGCATGGACCCGGTGCCATCCATTTCCCGCGTCGAGCTGCGGCTGCTGCAGGGTGTCAAGCGGCAGCGCGACACGTTGCTGGACAATACGCGGCGGTTCGCACAAGGCCTGCCGGCCAACAACACGCTGCTGTGGGGCGCGCGCGGCATGGGCAAGAGCTCGCTGGTGAAGGCGGTGCACGCCGCCGTCAATCAGGAGTTTCCGGGCTCGCTGGCGCTGGTCGAGATCCATCGCGAGGATATCGGTTCCCTGCCCCAGCTTCTGAAACTGCTGAAGCAGGCCGGGCGGCGTTCCATCATCTTCTGCGACGACCTGTCCTTCGATGTGGCGGACAATGCCTACAAGTCGCTGAAGGCGGTGCTGGAGGGCGGCATTGAGGGCCGGCCCGAGAATGTGCTGTTCTACGCCACCTCGAACCGTCGCCATCTGATGGCGCGCGACATGATCGAGAATGAACGTTCGACCGCCATCAACCCGTCCGAGGCGGTCGAGGAGAAAGTGTCGCTGTCCGACCGGTTCGGCCTGTGGCTGGGCTTCCATGCCTGCGACCAGGACACCTATTTCGCGATGATCGAGGGCTATAACGAGGCGTTCGGCCTGGGCGTGCCGGTCGAGCAGCTGCATGCCGAGGCGGTTGAATGGTCGGTCGGGCGCGGCAGCCGCTCCGGCCGTGTCGCCTGGCAGTTCATCCAGGATCTGGCGGGCCGTTTGGGCAAGCCCCTGCTCTAACGCGGAAGTTCCGCGACGCCGCGCTGCAGGTAGGGTTTCGGATCGACCGCGCGGGAATTGCGCCGCACCTCGAAATGCAGCTGCGGTGTATCCACGCTGCCGGTGCGCCCCACGCGAGCGATGGCCTGACCGCGCCGCACCTCGTCGCCACGCCGCACCAGCAGCGCCTCATTATGCGCATAGGCGGTCATGTAGCCGCCGGCGTGGTTGATGAGCAGCAGATTGCCGAATCCCTTCAGCTCGCTGCCGGCATAGACCACAACGCCATTCTCGGCGGCCAGCACCGGCGTGCCGCGCGGCGCCGCGATATTGATGCCATCATTATGCAGCCCGCCGCCCCTTGGGCCGAAATCGGACAGGATGCGCCCGTTCACCGGCATCAGGAAGGTCGAGCCGCTGCGCGGCGGCGGTGCTTTCAGGATGGCGCTGGAACCGCTTGCCGGCGGCGGTGCGGCGGCGGTCTGTGACTGGGCGGGCGGAGAGCGCGGCTCCTCCGTCGAGGCCTGCGGCTCTGAAGGTGCCGTGCTGGGAGCCGGTTCGGCAGAGGGCGCGGGGCGCGTATTGGCCAGCGGCACCGTATCGTCGGCACGGGCAACAGCGGTTGTCGCAGGGGAGGCCTGCACGGCCGAGGGTAGGACCAGCCTCTGCCCCAGCCGGATGGTGAAGGGCGCCGACAGGCTGTTGGCGCGGGCCAGGCTGCTGACATCCACATCGTAGCGTCGGGCGATGCCATACAGAGTGTCGCCGCCGGCCACGACATGGAAGCGCGCATTCGGCAGACGCAGCACATCGCCGACCCGCAGCACATAGGGCGGCTGCAGATTGTTCGCCTCGATCATCGCCCGCAGAGGCACCTCATTGGCGCGGGCAATGCCGTACAGCGTATCGCCGCGCCGCACCGTCACAGTGCCCGGCATCCCCTGCCGCAGCCCATCGGATGGCGCGGAGGCGCTGGGCGGCAGGCGTGACGGGGTAATGCCGTTCACCACCGGGGCCGGCGGTCCGCTACGCGCACAGGAGGCCAGCGTCACCGCTGCCAGCAGCAGAAGCAGAACGGGGAACGGAAAGGGGCGCATCATGCCCCTCACTCTACGAAGCGCCCGGCATTCCGGCAACGCGCGAAGCAAGCCATCGCCTACCGCGCCTTTCCGGTCTCTTCGGGCATGCCGGCAATCAGCGGCACGAACCGCACGGCCCAAAGGGTCTCGGTCTGGAACCCCTCCTCCGTCCGGGTGACGCGCACGACATGCTGGTTTTCCGGACGCGGCCCCAGCGGCAGCACCATGATGCCGCCGACCCCGAGTTGCTGCATCAGGGTTTCCGGCATTTCCGTCGCGGCCGCCGTGACCAGGATGCGGTCGAAGGGCGCCTGCTCCGGCCAGCCCTTGGTGCCGTCTCCGACCTTGGCGGTGACGTTGCTACAGCCCAGCGCTTCCAACCGCTGTTCCGCATCCCGCAGCAGGTCGCGATGCCGCTCGATGGTATAGACCCGGCGGAACAGCTGCGAGAGGATCGCCGTCTGGTAGCCGGAGCCGGTGCCGATCTCCAGAACCTTCAGCCGGTCGCCGGGATTGAGCGCCTGGGTCATCATGCCGACGATGGTCGGCTGGCTGATGGTCTGGCCGCAGCCGATGGGCAGCGCGGTATTGTCGTAGGCCTGATCGTCGAAGGTCCGGGGCACGAACATCTCACGCGGCACCCGCTCGATGGCCGACAGCACACGCGTATCGCCCACGCCATTGCGGCGCAGCTCCATGATCAGCCGTATCTTGCGGGCGTCTTCGGCGCTCACGCGGGCCCCCTTTCCCCGATTCTAGTCCAGCACCGTCTGCAATGCCTTCAGGGTCGCGGCATGCGTCATGTCCATATGGATCGGCGTGATAGCGATATAGCCGTCTCGTACCGCCGCCAGGTCGGTGCCGGCCTTGGCCTGTTCCTCGCTCTTGATCAGCCCGACCCAGTAATAGGGATTGCCATAGGGGTCGGTGCCCGGCTGCACGGCGGAACCGATCTGCCGCTGCGCCTGCCGGGCCAGCCGGATGCCCTTCACGCCCTGCCCGCCGGTATCCGGGAAATTCACATTGATCAGCACGCCCTTCGGCCAGCCCACTTCCAGCACCTTGCGGATCACATCCGGCCCGTGCTGCTCGGCGGTGGACCATTTCGGCGCATGCTTGAAGGCGATGGCCTGGCTCAGCGCGATCGAGGGCAGGCCCAGCAGCGTTCCCTCCATCGCCGCCGCGATGGTGCCGGAATAGGTTACATCCTCGGCCATGTTGGCGCCCCGGTTCACGCCGGACAGCACGAGATCAGGCCGCTGATCCTTCAGCAGCTCGTTCACCGCCAGCAGCACACAGTCGGTCGGGGTGCCGTCCACGGCATAGCGCCGCTTGGAGACCTCCCGCAGCCGCAACGGGCTGCGCAGCGTCAGCGAATGGGCGGAACCGCTCTGGTTCTGCTCCGGTGCCACCACCCAGACATCCTTCGACAGCGCCCGGGCGATCTTCTCCAGCACCTTCAGGCCGGGCGCGTTAATGCCATCGTCGTTGGTGACGAGGATGCGGCACTTCTCAAGCGGCTTATCGAGCTTAAGCATCGCGGGCAATGACCTCCATGCCGCCGAGATAGGGCTGCAGCGCCTTCGGCACGGTCACCGAGCCATCCTCATTCTGGTAATTCTCAAGGATGGCGACCATGGTGCGGCCGACCGCGAGGCCGGAGCCGTTCAGCGTGTGCACGAAGCGGGTGCTCTTCTCCCCCTCAGGGCGGAAGCGCGCCTTCATGCGCCGCGCCTGGAAGTCACCGCAGTTGGAGCAGCTGGAAATCTCGCGGTAGGTGTTCTGCCCCGGCAGCCAGACCTCGATGTCAAAGGTCTTGCGCGCGCCGAAGCCCATGTCGCCGGTGCACAGCACGACGGTCCGGTAGGGCAGCTCCAGCCGTTCCAGCACGGTCTGGGCGGCCTGCGTCATCCGCTCATGCTCCGCATCCGAATGGTCAGGATGGGCGATGGAAACAAGCTCCACCTTGGTGAACTGGTGCTGGCGGATCATGCCGCGCGTATCCTTGCCGGCCGCACCGGCTTCCGAGCGGAAACAAGGGCTGTAGGCAGTGAAGCGCAGCGGCAGCTCCCTCTCGTCGAGGATGGAATCGGCCGCCAGATTGGTCAGCGGCACCTCGGCGGTCGGGATCAGCCAGTAATCGTTGGTGGTGCGGAACAGATCCTCGCCGAATTTCGGCAGCTGGCCGGTGCCGTACAGAACATGGTCGCGCACCATGTAGGGCACTTGCGTCTCCGCATAGCCGAATTCCAGGGTGTGGATGTCCAGCATGAAGGCGGCCAGCGCCCGTTCCAGGCGGGCCAGATGCTTGCGCAGCACGACGAAGCGCGCGCCCGACAGCTTGGCGGCAGCATCGAAATCCATCATGCCGAGGCCTTCGCCGATGTCGAAATGTTCCTTCGGCTGGAAGGCGAAATTGCGCGGGTTACCCCAGCGCCGTACCTCGACATTCTGGGTTTCGTCCTTGCCCTCCGGCACATCGGCCGCCGGCAGATTCGGGATGCCGGCGAGGATGGAGTCGAGTTCCTCGCCCAGCGCCTTCTCCTCGGCTTCGAGGGCGGCCAGCCTGTCCTTGATATCGGCGACCTCCGCCATCAGCGCCTCGGCGTCACCGCCCTGGCGCTTCAACTGGCCGATTTCCTTGGAGGCCTCGTTGCGGCGCGCCTGCAGGGTCTGAAGCTCCGTCAGCACGGAACGCCGCCGCGAATCCTTCGCCAGAATATCGGCGGACAACGGCGCGATCCCCCGGCGGGCCAGGGCGGCGTCGAAGACGGCGGCATCGTCGCGGATCAGCTTCAAATCGATCATGGGGCTATCGGTCCGGTGTGACGGGTGGAGGCGGCAAGGGTTATAGCCGCTTCACCGGACTCCGTCCAGAAACCGCCCGCGGCTGTTACGTTCAGGAAGCCTCTTCTTCGGCCTTTTCGGCTGCTTCCTCTTCCGCTTCGCGCTCGGCCTTCTTGCGCTCGGTAATGCGCACCGACCAGATCGAGATTTCGTAGAGGATGAGCAGTGGCACGGCGAGGCTGATCTGGCTGATCGGGTCGGGCGGCGTCAGCAGCGCGGCGGCAATGAACATGACGACGATAATATAGCGCCGCTTCTGCCGCAGCCCGTCGGCGGTCACCGCGCCGATGCGGCCCAGCAGGGTCAGCAGCACCGGCAGCTCGAAGGCGAGGCCGAAGGCGAAGATCAGCGTCATGACGAGGCCGAGATATTCGCTGACGCGGGCTTCCAGCTGGATCGGCAGGGAGCCGTCGGTGCCGCCGGTCTCGAAACCCAGGAAGAATTCCCAGGCCAGCGGCATCACCACGTAATAGGCCAGCGCACCGCCCATGAAGAACAGGATCGGCGTCACCACCAGAAAGGGCAGGAAGGCCTGTTTCTCATTCTTGTAGAGGCCAGGCGCTACGAACATCCACAGCTGCGAGGCGATGACCGGGAAGGAGATGAAGAAGGCCGCCCACAGCGACACCTTCACATAGGTGAAGAAGGCCTCGGTCAGATTGGTGTAGATCATCCGGCGCCCGGCATCGTGGCCCAGCACGTCGGCCAGCGGCTGCACCAAGAAGGCGTAGATATATTCCGACACCATGTAGCAGCCGAGGAAGGCGATGAAGAGCGCCCCCACCGAATACATCAGCCGGTTGCGCAGCTCGACCAGATGCTCGAGCAGCGGCATCTTGTTGTCGTCGGGATTCTCGGAGACCATTCCTTAAAGCCCCTTACGACGTACCGGATTTGGAATCGGACTTCGTTGTGTCCGTCGCCGGAACGGTTTCCGCCTGCTGTTCGCCAGTGCTGGCGGGTGGCAGGGGCGCGTCGGCGGGTGGTGGCAGCGGTTTTGTCTTTTCTTCGGCCTTCGGTTCCGCCGGCTTTGCCTTCGGGCTCTCCGCGGAATCGATCCGGTCCGGGGCGATATTGATATCGAACTCGCCCTTCGGGTCCACCTGCTCCTGCAGTGCCTTGGTGATGCCCTTGCCCTTTACGTCCTCAAGCTGCTTGCGGACGTCGTCAAGCTCGGCTTCCCGGACCATCTCATCGACATGGCCCTGAAATTCGCGCGACACCTCCCGCACCTTGCGGATGGCACGTCCGAGGGTCTTCAGCGCATGGGGAAGTTCCTTGGGACCGAGGATGATGATCGCCACAAGCGCGATCACCGCCATCTCGCCCCATCCCAGATCGAACATTACGAATTACCGTCCTTTGATGGGACGCCATTGCGGCCGGATATACCGGCCGCCGCCGGCAGGCTCAGCTCTTGGCCGGCTCGTTCTTCTTGGTATCGTCAGCGGCCGTGGAGTTCGTGCTGGCGGTATTCGCGGGCTGGGACGGCGTCTGGTCCAGCGTCTTCGCCGGCTCGGGTGCCGTCTCGTCCTCGTCCTTCATGCCGGACTTGAAGCTTTTGACCCCCTTGGCGACATCGCCCATCACCTTCGGCAGCTTGCCCGCGCCAAAGATGATCAGGACGATCACCAGAATGAGGATAACCTGCCAAAAACCGATGCTCATGGTACCAATTCTCCGATGCTTCCCGTATTCCGGGGGTAATCAGCTTGTTTGTCTCGTTCCAACTGGTGCTACCGCCCTGACTTGTGCCGGGATAATGGCACGAAGCCCAACGGCAGGCAACGCGTCCTCATGCCCGAAATTTCGGGTCAGCAATCCTGCCCTGCCGGGAAGATGAATATCTGCCTTGGGTCGAGGGAAATCGGTAGCTTCTCGCCCTCCTGCGGCAGGAAAAGCCCCGGCACGCGGCAATGCAGGTGCAGGGGCTCTCCTTCCACACCAGCCGTATCGAGTTCCAGATGGATCAGGCTGGCGCGGCCGAGCATGCGCGCGGTCAGGACACGGGCCACACCCTGCCCGTCACCCGGCATCGCCTCAGCGCCAAGCTTCAGTGCTTCGGGGCGCATGATCACCTCGACCGCAGCGCCATCGGGAAAGCCCGGCGCCGGCAGCCGGCCGAGCGGTGTGGCGACATGGCCGCCCTGCACTGTCCCGGCGATCCGGTTCACGTCCGAAAAGAAGCCGGCAACATAGGCGCTGGCCGGCTGGTAGTAGATGTCCACTGGCGATCCCAGCTGCAAGAGGCTGCCGGCGCGCATCACCGCGATGCGGTCGGCCATGAACATCGCCTCCTCCGCATCATGCGTGACCATCAGGGTGGCCGCGCCGCTGTGCTTCAGCGCATGCAGCGTGTCGTCGCGCACCTGGCTGCGCAGCTGCGCATCCAGGCCGGAGAACGGCTCGTCAAGCAGCACGATGCCCGGTTCAGGCGCCAGCGCGCGCGCCAGGGCCACGCGCTGCTGCTGGCCGCCGGAGAGCTGGTGCGGGTATTTCTGCGCATGCGCGGCCATGCCGACCTGATCCAGCACTGCCAGAGCGCGTTGCCGCCGCTGGGCGGCCGGCATCCGGTCCAGCCCGAAGCCGACATTGTCGATCACCCGCAGATGCGGAAAAAGCGCGAAATCCTGGAACACGAACCCGACGCCGCGATGTTCCGGCGGCAGGCTGGCACCGGGGCGCGCCACCGTGCGCCCGGCAATGGAGATAGTGCCTTCCTGCAGCGTCTCGACACCTGCGCACAGGCGCAGCATCGTCGTCTTGCCGCAACCGGAAGGCCCGACCAAGGCCACGACCTCGCCCGGCGCAATCGACAGGCTAACCCCGGCAACCGCCCGGTTCACCCCGTAATGATGAACGATGTTCTCGATCCGGAGGATGGCGGTATCGGTTTCGGTTTTGCTCTCTGTTTCAGGGGCGCGCTGCGCCATCGCTGCCTGCTGCACGTCAGAATTCCTCATCGTCGAGCATAAGGGGCTCGGCGCCCTCTTCATCGTCCTGTCCGGATGACATATCGGCCTCCTCCTCGCGCATCGCAATGGTTGCGAGGCTCGGGCGCTTGTCGAGCAGGCCGGCGGCCTTCAGTTCCTCGACTCCCGGAAGCTCCTTCAGGTCGGCGATGCCGAACTGGTCGAGAAACACATCGGTCGTCACCCAGGTCAGCGGACGGCCCGGCGATTCGCGCCGGCGGCCGGGCTTCACCCAGCCGGCTTCAAGCAGCACGTCCAGCGTGCCCTTGGACAGGCCGACACCGCGCACCTCCTCGATCTCCGCACGGGTGATTGGCTGGTGATAGGCGATGATCGCCATGGTCTCGATGGCGGCGCGCGACAGCTTGCGCAGTTGGGTGCGCTCATGCGCCATCTTCGGCGCCAGATCGGCAGCGGTGCGGAAGGCCCATTTGCCGGCGATACGGGTCAGGACGACGCCGCGATTCTCATAGATCGCCGAAAGGTCGGCCAGCAAGCCCTTGATATCGATTCCATCCGGCAGCCGTTCCAGCAAGGTGGCCTCGGCCACCGACTCGCGCGCGGCGAACAGAATCGCCTCCAGCAACCGCAGCGCCTGCGCCCGCTCGCGCTCCGAGATGAGAAGCGGCGTCTCGTTCATTGCGGGGGCTCCGGGGTGCCGGATTTGGCCCTAAGATAGATCGGCCCGAAGGTCTCGCCCTGGCGCAGCTCCACGGTGCCCTGCTTCACCAACTCCAGACTGGCAACAAAGGTCGCGGCGATGGCCGAGCGCGCGATCAGGCTGTCGCGCAGATCCGGCGGCAGGAAGCTCTGCAGCATCGCCCAGTCCGGCACCCGGCCGACCAGCACCCGCAGTCGCTCCAGCGCATCCTCGACCGAGTAGAGCTGGGTCGGGGCGATCCGCAGCGATTTGTGCTCGGTACGGCGGCGGAAATCGGCATAGGCCTTCAGCAGATCGTAGAGCGAGGCTTCGTACCGTGTCAAAATCACCGTGGGGAACTGCTCCTCCGCCCCGCGCGCGAAGACATCCTGCCCGAGCTGCGGCCGTGCCATCAAACGCACGCCGGCCTCCTGCATCGCCTCCAGCCGGCGCAGCTGGAAGGCCAGCGCTTCCGCCATCTCGGCACCACTCGGCTCCGGCTCACCCGGCGGCGCTGGCAGCAGCAGGCGCGACTTCAGGAAGGCCAGCCAGGCTGCCATCACCAGATAGTCGGCGGCGATCTCCAGATGCAGCCGGCGCGCCTGCTGGATGAAGGCGAGATACTGGTCGGCCAGCTTCAGGATGGAGATGCGGGCGAGATCGACCTTCTGGTCGCGGGCCAGCGTCAGCAGCAGGTCAATTGGCCCCTCGAACCCTTCCAGATCGAGGATCAGCTGCGCCGGCATGGCGACCGGCACATCCTCCTCGAAATCGTCGGGCCGCTCATTCATGGTCAGATCACGCCGCTGATCGCCAGGATGCCGCGCGCCAGATATTCCACCGGCGCCAGGATGATCCATTCGGTGATCGGGAAATGGATGCCGAACTGCGCCAGGCCGAAGGGAATCAGGAACAAGAGGCCGATCACCAGCACGAGGCCGGCGCGCTCCAGCCGGGCCAGCCTTATCGCCAGCTCGTAGGGCAGGATGCCGACGGCGACGCGGCCACCGTCGAGCGGCGGGATCGGCAGCATGTTGAAGACGGCGAGCACCAGATTAAGCCAGATTGCGTTCTGCAGGTTTTCCGCTGTCCAGTATGCCACAGTTTCCGGCAGGACGGGCACGAGATGCAGCATGAAGGCCGCCAAGAAGGCGAGGATGATGTTCGCCCCCGGCCCGGCTGCGGCAACGAAGACCATATCGCGGCGCGGATTGCCCAGCCGGCTGAAATTCACCGGCACCGGCTTGGCATAACCGAACAGGAAGGGCGCGCGCAGCAGCAGCAGCAGGCCTGGCAGCAGGATGGTGCCGACCGGATCGACATGTTTCAGCGGGTTGAAGGTCACGCGGCCCAGGCTCTTCGCCGTCGGATCGCCCAGACGCCAGGCGACATAGCCATGTGCCGCCTCATGGAAGGTGACGGCCAGCAGCACCGGCAGCACCCAGACCGACGCGCCAATGAGGATCTGCCCCAGATACTCCAGGGACGTCTCCATCATCGCGCGAGCAGCGCGTCCAGCCGCGCCAGCGCCTCCGTCCTGTCGAAGCCGGACTGTTCGGGCGGAAGCCGCATCGCCCGGCCAAGACGTCGCGCCGAGGCTGGCGTCAGGGGGCGGATGGCGTTCGCCACCTCCTCCATCTCCGCCATATCGCCGCTGCAATGCAGGACGAGATCGCAGCCAGCATCCAGACAGGCCACTGTGCGGTCGGCATAGCTGCCACCCAGCGCCTTCATGCCGATATCGTCGGACATGAGGCAGCCCTGATAGCCGATGATCTTGCGGATGACCTGTTCAATCACAACAGGAGAAATGGTGGCTGCCCGCTCAGGATCAATGGCGGTGTAGACGACATGCGCGGTCATCGCGAATGGCGCATCGACCAGTGCGGAGAAGGCGCCGAAATCACTTCTTTCCATTTCCTCGACGGTGGCATCAACGACCGGCAGGTCGAGATGGCTGTCCACCGTGGCGCGGCCATGGCCCGGCATATGCTTGATCACCGGCCGCACACCGCCGGCGAGCAGCCCGTTGGCGACCATCAGGCCGAGGGCGGCCACCGCCTCCAGCGTGTCGCCATAGGCGCGGTCGCCGATGATGCCGTGGGTTTCCGGCCGCAGGATATCGACCACCGGGGCGCAATCGACATTGATGCCATGCTCTGCCAGCTCTGCCGCGATCAGGCGGGCGTTCAGATAGACGGCCTCCATCGCCGCCTCCTCGTCGCGCTGGTAGAGGTCGGCAAAGGCGCCTGCCGGTGGAGTCTGGCGCCAGTGCGGCGGCTTCATGCGCTGGACGCGGCCGCCCTCCTGGTCGATCAGGATCGGGATATCGCCGCGCCCGAGGCAGTCGCGCAGATCGCCGGTCAGCCGCTTCAGCTGTTCCGGGTCGCCGCAATTGCGCTGGAACAGGATGAAGCCCGCCGGATCGCAGCCCCGGAAGAAGGCGCGCTCGGTGGCGCTCAGCTCAAGACCGGCAAGGCCGAAGAATACGGCGCTGGGAACGCTCATCAGACTGTCACCGGCCGGTCAGGGACGCACGACCAGGCAGGCCTGGTTCTTCGCCTTCAGCGCGGTGCAGGCACGCTCAGCCGCGGCCTCGTCCAGCGGGCCGGCCTGGATGCGGTGGTAAATCCCCTTCCCGGCGCCAAGATCGACGCGCTGCACGGTCAGTGACAAAGCGCCAAGCTCCTCCTTGTAGCGGTTCTTCAGACGGTTCCACTCCTGCTTCGCGGCCTCATCGCTGCGCACAGCGGCAAGCTGGACCTTGAAGCCGCCGCCGCTGACCGCGGCGATGCTCGCCTGCTGCGTCTGAGCCGGCGCCGGGGCTGGCTTGGGCTCGGCTGCGGGCTGAGGCGCGGGCGCAGGGGCTGGAGCTGGCTGGGGTGCCGGAGGCTTTGCCGCCTGCTGCGTCTGAGCCGGCGGATTGGCCGGCGCATTGGCGGGGGCATCCTGAGGCGGTTGCGGCGCGGGTGCGGCGGACGGTACCGGAGGCGTGCCCTGCGGAACAACCTGGGGTGCAGGTTGCGGCGTGGCTACGGGCCGTTCTGCGACGCTTTGCGACGGCAGCGGCTGGCTCTGGGGCTGGGCCGGCGCAGCAGCGGAAGGCGCGGGCTCGGGCGCCGGCGGCGGCTGCAGGGGCTCCGGTGGCGGCGGCAGCAGCCGCTCGACGGTCTGCGGTGCTTGGCCTTCCGGCAGCAGCCGCTGGAATACCTGCTTGTCCTGATGCGGCACCTGCAACCCGCCCGGCTGTTCCGGGCGGGCCTTGGTCGGCCCGTCATCGGCCTTGATCACCGGTGCCACGGTGGAGACGCCGCTCTGCACCCCTTGCGTGTAGGCGTACCAGACGATTCCGCCAAAGGCGCCGACCGCGAACAGTGCGATGAAGATCGGCAGGGCCCGGCTGCGCGGCTTGCCGCCGCCATCGCCTGCGCCGCCGTCGCGCCCCCCGTCTCGTCCCCGGCGTCCGCGCCGGAATTCATCCGGTTCCGGCGGCAGCGGCGGACGGTCCATCGGGTCCTGATCGCGCTCGTAGCTCATTACATTTCCTCCGCCGGTACGACGCCCATGACTTCAAGTCCCGAGGCGATGGTCACCGCGACCGCCCGCACCAGCGCCATGCGCGCCAGGGTGATGGCATCGTCGCCCGCAATGATGAAGCGCAGCGCCGCCTCGTCCCGGCCCTTATTCCACAACGCATGGAACTCCGCCGCAAGCTCTTGCAGATAAAAGGCGACCCGATGCGGCTCATGCGCCTCGGCAGCACTTTCGACAAGCCGCGGCCAGCCGGCCAGACGCCTCATCAGCGCCAGCTCCGCAGGATCATCAAGGCGGGAAATGTCGGCAGCCGCGAGCGATGCATCATCCAGCTTTTGTCCCGGCAGCGCCTCGGCGGCATGGCGCAGCACCGAATGGGCGCGGGCATGGGCGTACTGCACATAGAACACCGGATTGTCGCGCGACTGCTCCGTCACCTTGGCGAAGTCGAACTCCAGCGTCTGGTCGTTACGCCGAGTCAGCATGATGAAGCGCACGACATCCTTGCCGACCGCCTCGATCACATCGCGGAGGGTTACGAAGGTGCCGGCCCGCTTCGACATGCGCACCGGCTTGCCATTATCGAACATATGGACCAGCTGGCAGGTCTTCACGTCGAGCTCGCCCTTGCCGCCGGTCACGGCCTTCACTGCCGCCTGCATGCGCTTGATATAGCCGCCATGATCGGCGCCCCAGATGTCGATCATGGTGGCATAGCCGCGCTGGAACTTGTCCAGGTGATAGGCGATATCGTTGGAGAAATAGGTCCAGCTGCCATCCGACTTCTTCAGCGGCCGGTCCACATCGTCGCCGAAGGCCGTGGCGCGGAACAGCGTCTGCGGCCGGGGTTCCCAGTCGTCCGGAGTCTTGCCCTTGGGCGGCTCCAGCACGCCGGTATAGACATGCCCGGCCTCGGTCAGCAGGCGCAGCACCGCATCGACCTTGCCGGCCTCGACCAGCGCGCGCTCGGAGGAGAACACCTCCTGCTCGATGCCCAGCAGCTTCAGGTCGTCCCTGATCTCGCCCATCAGGAAGGCAACGGCGAACTCGCGGATCGGCTCGATCCATTCCGCCTCGTCCCTGCCCTTCCACTTGTCGCCATCGCGCGCCACCAGCGCCGTGCCGACATCCTTCAGATATTCGCCCGGATAGAAGCCCTCCGGGATATCCGCCGGCCCCTCGCCCAGCGCTTCCAGATAGCGCAGATAGGTGGAGCGGGCGAGCGTGGCGACCTGATTGCCTGCATCGTTGATGTAATATTCCTTGCAGACCGTATAGCCCGCCTTCTTAAGCAAATTGGCCAGCGCGTCGCCGACAACCGCGCCGCGCGCATGGCCGGCGGTCAGCGGGCCGGTCGGGTTGGCTGAGACATACTCGACATTGACGAGCCTGCCCTCGCCCAGCGTCGAATTGCCGAAACCGGTACCCAGCTTCAGGATACCGGAGACCTGCGCGCGCCAGACCGCATCGTCCAGCCGCATGTTCAGGAAGCCCGGACCATCGACCGAGGTTTCCGTCACAAACTCGATGGCATCCAGCCGCGCCTTCAGCTTCTCCGCCAGGTCACGCGGCTTCTGGCCCGCCGGCTTCGACAGCACCATGGCGGCGTTGGTCGCGGCATCGCCATGCGCGGGATCGCGCGGAGGCTCCACGGTCACACGGTCCAGCGCCAGGCCGGATGGCAGCTCGCCATCGGCCATCATCGCTTCGAGCGCTGCATAAATACGGGATTTCAGGTCATTGAAAATATTCATTATGTTCTGTCTGTGATATCGAACAGCCGGTCATATTCCCGAAGCGCAAAACGGTCGGTCATGCCGGCGATATAGTCCGCCACGACACGCGCCGTGCGGGGAGTCTGCGGGGCATCCGTCTGCACCCGCCATTCGGTTGGCAGGCATTGCGGTTCCCGGAACAAAAGCTCGAACAGGTCATGCACGAGGCGCCGCGCCTTGGAGGTCATGCGGTTGACCAGATAATGCCGGTACATGCGCTCGAACAGGAAGGTGCGCAGATCCTTGTGGTGCACCATCATCTGCTCGGAAAAAGCGGCGGTCGGCGCGCCGGCCTCCCGGATATGTTGCGCCGATTTCGGCTGCCGGCGGAGCAGCCGCTCGCGCGTCTCGGTCAGCAGGTCGGTCACCATGGCATTGATGACGCGGCGCACCAGCTCATGGATCAGGCGGGACCGGTCGAGATCGGGATGGCTTTTCCGCAGGCCTTGCAGGATCGGCCCGACCAGCGGCATGTCGATGATGTCGGCAATATCGAACAGCCCGGCACGCAGCCCATCGTCCAGATCGTGGTTCTGATAGGCGATATCGTCGGAGAGCGAGGCAACCTGCGCCTCCAGCGAAGCGAAGCTGTCCAGCTCCAGATCGAATTTCGCGCTGAAATTCAGGATGCCGGGCTGTGCCTTGCGCGTGGCCAGCGGTCCGGTGACCGGGCCATTATGCTTCACCGTGCCTTCCAGGGTCTCCCAAGTCAGGTTCAGCCCGTCGAAATCGGCGTAGCGATGTTCCAGCTCGGTCAGCACGCGCAGCGTCTGGACATTATGGTCGAAGCCGCCATAGGGCTGCATCGCCTCGTCCAGCGCCTCCTCCCCGGCATGGCCGAAGCAGGTGTGGCCGAAATCGTGTGCCAGCGCCAGCGCCTCAGCCAAATCCTCGTTCAGCCCCAGCGCCCGGCTGATCGAGCGCGCGATCTGCGCCACCTCCAGGCTGTGCGTCAGGCGGGTGCGGTAATGGTCGCCCTCATGATAAACGAAGACCTGGGTCTTGTGCTTTAGCCGGCGGAAGGCGGCGGAATGGATGATGCGGTCGCGGTCGCGCTGAAAGCAGCTCCGCTCGGGGTGTTCGGGCTCCGGATGGAGCCGCCCCCGGGAACTCTCCGGATCGCAGGCGTAAGGCGCTAGACTGGTGTCGCTCGACATGCTGGGGAACCTACAGGCGCGCGTGTCCCGACGCAACGGGCTGTAAATTCTCCGCAATTGAAAAATCCGCCAAATTCCCTAGATTTAGGTCAGTTCATTTCCCGCTCTCGCGGAAGGATCGGATGATGTCGGATAGCACTGTGCTGGAACGTCCCAACAGCGTCGGCCTCAGCGCCAGCGCGGCGCGGCAGGTCGCCAAGCTGCGCGCCCAGGAGCCGGGCGGCGAGGCTCTCATGCTGCGCCTGTCGGTGACCGGCGGCGGATGTTCCGGCTTTCAGTACAATTTCTCCTTCGATGACGAAGTCCGCAGCGACGATGCGGTCTTCGAACGCGATGGGGTGAAGCTGGTGGTCGATGAGATGTCGCTGGAACTGCTGGCCGGTTCCGAGGTCGATTATGTCGAGGAACTGATCGGCGCTTCCTTCCAGGTGAAGAATCCGAACGCGGCCTCCTCCTGCGGCTGCGGCACTTCTTTCGCGATTTAAGAAGCTGGCGCGATCTAGCAAGCAGCGATCGCGACCGTTACACTCCGGGGCCCGCCTGCGCGGGCCCTTTCGTTTTGGAGCAAGCCCACCGTGAAAATCGCCACCTTCAACGTGAACTCGATCAAGGCCCGCCTGCCCAACGTGCTGGAATGGCTGAAGGAGGCCGATCCGGATGTGGCGCTGCTGCAGGAGATCAAATGCCAGGCGGCGGATTTCCCGGTGATGGAATTCCAGGCAATGGGCTATCAGGTCCAAGCCGTCGGCCAGAAGAGCTATAACGGCGTGGCGCTTCTCTCGAAACAACCGGCCGAAAATGTGCTGCAAGGCCTGCCCGGCGACGAGACGGACGAGCAGGCCCGCTATGTCGAGGCCACGGTGCAGGGCGTGCGCGTCGCCTCCCTCTACCTGCCGAACGGCAATCCGGTGGACAGCGAGAAGTACCCCTACAAGCTGGGCTGGATGAAGCGACTTAAAGCCCATGCCGCAGCATTACTGGTGAGCGAGCAACCGGTCGTGCTGGCCGGCGACTATAATGTGATCCCGGAACCGCGCGACTGCTACGATCCCGCCGCCTGGGCGGGAGACGCCCTGTTCCTGCCGGAGACCCGCCGGCATTTCCGGGAAATCGTGAATCTGGGCTATACGGACGCCTTCCGGGCCATTCACCCGCAGCGTGTCGCCTACAGCTTCTGGGATTATCAGGCCGGCCGCTGGCCGCGCGATGAAGGCATCCGCATCGACCACCTGCTGTTGTCTCCGCAGGCTGCCGACAGGCTGCGCGACGCCGGCATCGACAAGAAGGCGCGTGGCCGCGAAAAGGCCTCTGACCACACGCCGGTCTGGTGCGAACTAGACTCCTGAGGCTTTTGCAGGTAGGTATATCAGCAGGCGGTTAGAAGGCCGCCCTGCAGGATTACCGAAAGGAAGCCAAAATGGCGATTGGTCCCGTCGATACCACCGGCCTTGCCGTGATCGGCATGCGCAGCGAAAAGCAGCAGGCGCAGGTTGCCGCACAGGCGGTTACCCAGGCGCTGGAAGCCACCAAGCAGATCGCGCAGCAGGCTGCCTCCTCCTCTTCCGGCAGTTCCTCGGTCGATATCTCCGTCTAGGCATTTACGCATAGACCATCCCTGAAGCGGCGGACCAGACGGTTGCGCCGCTTTTTCGGCTGCGTTATGTTCTCTTTATGTTCACTGGCAAGGGAGGGGGCGATGACCGAAGCACGCTATGAAGGCGGTTGCCTGTGCGGCGCTGGCCGCTATGAGGCGACGGGGCCGGTGCGTCAGGCTGGCTGGTGCCATTGCCGGCTGTGCCAGCGGTCGGTCGGGGCGCCTGCCGTGCCGTGGGGCAGCTTCTTCCTGGAGAATTTCCGCTGGACCAAGGGGAAGCCGGCCCTGCACCACTCGACCCCGCAGGCCGAACGCAGCTTCTGTGCCGAATGCGGCACCTCCCTCACCTTCCGCTATCTGACCACCGAAC
>NZ_JAKUSO010000061.1:0-21013 GCF_022449305.1 Oceanibaculum sp.
TAGGGCAGGTGCCAGCCGGACAGGAAGGAGACGCGCCGGCTGTCGGCGCCAATCTCCCGCGTCAGCGACAGGGCGGTCGCATCCAGCGAGAAATAGCTGCCATTCGGGTCCGGCGCGGTGCGCATGCGGTGCTGCGCATAGGGGGCGACGAGCGGCATCTGCTCATCCACATCGAAGGAGCGCAGACCCTGGAAGGAATAGGAGGCGACCGAGGTATAGGCCATCGGCGCGAAACGCTCGGCATAGACGCGGCTGGTCAGCACGTCGCGCGAATCCAGCCGGTAGCGCTTCAGATAGGTGCGGTCGCTGACCCGCTCCACATCGAAGCCGGCGCGCCAGCGGTCGGTCAGGTGAAAGATGCCCTCGCTGTCGATATGGCCCTTGGCGACCTGGTCGCCGGTTTCCCGCCCGACCTCCCGCTCATCGAGATAGCCAAGGCTGCCGGCCAGCGTGACCTCCCCGAAATAGAAGCGGTGGCGGTACTCGCCCAGCAGCATGCCGCCCTCCTCTGACATGTAGATCGGCTCCAGCGTCATGTCGTTCTGCGGCGAGAAGGTATAGTAGTAGGGCACGCCCAGCACCGCGCCCAGATCATCCGAATAGCCGATGCGCGGCACCAGTACGCCACTGCGCCGGTCCACCGTCGGGTCCGGATGGCTGAAATAGGGCAGGTAGGCGACCGGGAAGCCTGCAATCTCCATCACCGCGTCGTTATAGACGAGGTCCTTCGTCTCCTCGTCATGCACAACGCGGCGTGCCTTCATCTGCCACAGCGGCGGGCGCGTCGGGTCCTTGGCGCACAGGTCGCAGGGCGAATAGACCGCCCGCTCCATTTCCTTGCGGTTGCCGTCGATGCGCCGGGCGCTGTTGGCGGCCAGGCGGGAATTGTCGGTCAGCAGGACGCGCAGCTGGTCGATGAAGCCGTCGCGCAGATCGCCGGTCAGTTCGGCGTAGTCGGCGAAGGCGACCTCGCCGCTCGGCTCCACCAGCACGACATTGCCGGTTGCCGTCACGATGTCGGTCTTCTGGTTGTAGGTGACGACATCGGCGCGCAGCACACGGTCATTCTGCGACAGCTCGACATTGCCGCGCGCGGTGACCGTCATCAGCGTCTCGTCATACTCCATCTGGTCGGCGGTAAACAGGACCGGCGGTTCTTCCTGCTGCGCCGTCTGGCCCTGCTGCTGGGCATGCCCGATCCCCGGCGCCAGCAGCAGCGCGCCCAGGGCAAGCATCAGGGGAAGAGCAAATCGGCGGCGCGGCACGGGATCAGCCATCCTCCAGATGGAACAGCATGGACACCCCGAACAGCAGGCTGACGGTCGCCGGCGTCCAGGCGGACAGGGTCACGGGAATACGTCCGGACAGGCCGAGCGCATAGATCAGGTCGCTAAAGAAATACAGAATGAAGCCAACAAGCAAGCCGCCGGATGCGATGGCGAGCGTTCCGCCATGCCGGGTGAGCCTGAGCGAGAAGGTCGCCGCCACCAGCACCATCGCGCACAGCAGAAACGGGCTGGCCAGCAGCGAATGCAGGTAAAGCCTGTGCTTCTGCGCGGAGAAGCCGGCATGTTCCAGAATCTCGATGAAGCGCGGCAGCTCCCAGAACGACATGGTTTCCGGCGCGGCGAAGCTTTCCTGCAGGTTCTCCAGCGTCAGGTCGGTGGGCAGCCGGTAGCTGTCCAGCAGCCGGGCCTGTTGCCCCTCGTCGCGGATCGACACATCGCTGAATTCCCAGGCGCCGGGCACCAGACGCCCGCGCATGGCGTCGATGCGGCCGGTGAAGCGTTCTTCCTTGTTATAGAGGAAGACGATGATGCCCTGGAATTCCTGGCTGGTCTGGTCCACCCCCTGGGCATGCAGGATGGAACTGCCGTCCGGCGTCGATTGCCGCAGCCACAGCCCGGTATCCGACACCGCCAGCAGATTGCTGCTCCAGTCCAGATGCGTGCGCTCCAGGAACTCGTAGCGTGCCGTCAGGATGGAGGCGAACGGGTTGAACAGGGTCACCCGGAATCCGCCGATCAGCAGCGCGCACATCAGCGCCGGAAACAGGAACTGCCAGACCGAGATGCCGGCCGCGCGGGTGACCACAAGCTCCTGCGTCCGCGTCAACCTTGTGAAGGACAGCAAGGCCGCGAACAGCATGGCGAAGGGCAGGATGATCTGCGCCATGTTGGGCTGCTTCAGCAGCGCCATGGCCAGCACGGTCTGCAGCCCCACATCCTCGTGCGAGGCGGAGCGGCGCAGCAGTTCCACCGTATCGCCGATCAGTACGACCAGCAGGATCGACAGGAACACGCCCGCGAATTGCAGCAGGAAATTCCGCGCGAAATAGAGCGACAGCGTCAGGGAAAGGCGGGTTCGCATCGCAGCCATCGGTCAGCCCGCCGTCGCCGGATCGGCATAGGCCGGCGGTCGCCGCCGCCGGCGCACCAGTACATAGAGCCCGAGCAGCAGCGGCAGCAGCGACGGCAGATAGAGCAGCCCGACCGCCGCGACATTGCGTTGCGCCAGCGACATGGCGGCAAAATAAAGCGCCTGGCAGGCCAGCATGATGACCACCGCGGCCAGCAGGCGCGCGGTGCGCCCGCGGCGCGAGAACTCACCGCTGAACAGTGCCGCCAGCCCGATCATGGCGAAGCCGATGGTCAGCAGCGGGCTGGCCAGCCGGTTATGCACCTCGGTGATCAGCCGGTTGCGGAAGCGCACATCGTCGGGATTGTCGCTCTCCGCCAACAGCTCCATCAGGAAACGCTCGCGCGGTTCGCGCCAGCGCCCGGCGAATTCCTGCTGCATGGTGCCGATCTCGACGGTGTAACGGTCGAAATACAGCGTGGTCTGGCGGCCCTGCGTGTCACGCGTCTGGCGGTTGCCGTTCACCATCACCACGCGAGGCCCCTCGTCGGTGATGACCAGCGCGCCCTGCTCGGCAATCAGCGTTTCCGGATTGGCCGGGTCGCGCCCATCATGGATCAGGATGCCGAACAGCTGGCCGTCGCTGTTCTGCTGGCGGATGAACACGGTCAGCCGGTCGCCGACGCTGGTGAACACACCCTCGCGCAGCAGCACGTTGGAATAATTGTTGCGGATCTGGAACTGCAGATCCTTGAAGTCGCGATAGGCCGCCGGCATGAAGTACAGCATGATGGCATAGCCGATGACGGTCACGCCCAACGCGCAGGCCAGCGCCGGCCGGGCCAGCGACAGCGGCCCCACGCCGGAGCCGAACATCACCACCATCTCGCTGTCGCTCATCATCCGGTTGTAGGTGAACAGGATCGCCGCGAAACAGGCGACCGGCAACACCAGCGCCAGGAATTGCGGCAGCAGCAACACGGTGAGATACAGGAAGGTGGTGATCGGCAGCCCGCGATTGACGATCAGGTCGATGAGGCGCAGCGACTGCGTCAGCCAGATCGCCGCTGTCAGGCAGATCAGCACGAAGAAGATCGCGACGACCAGCTGCCGGACAATGTAGCGATCGATGCGACGTACCATGCTGAGCGCTGTTGCCTTGGATTCCGGGCGATTTCTCATTGCCCCGGCGGGGCTTCGTTGTCGGGGTATCCGAGTTTACCCTGTCCGTAAAGGCTTTTCGCTGGTTTTCTGGGCCATTACGTAATGCAGTATGGGGGACTGCAGCGGCGGTGGCCGCTGTGCTATAGACCCATAGGTGCCGGGGCCGGCTGGCCCTGGCCCGCAGTTCAACATCGATGGCCGAAGCCCAAGGGGAATGGAAGATGAAGATCGGTTTCGCGAAGCATGACCTGCCCAAGAAGGGCGCCCTCGTCGTCGGTATTCTGGAAGACCGCACGATGGGCGCGGCGGCGGCCGATCTCGACCATCGCACCGGCGGCGCGCTGACCCGCGCCATGGCCGCCAGCCGCTTCACCGGCAAAGCGCACCAGACCCTGGCCATCCTTGCCCCGTCGGGCATCGATGCCTCGCGTATCCTGCTGTACGGCGTCGGCAAGACCGACGGCATCACCCCGCGCTGGGCGGAAGAAGCCGGCGGCGGCATCTATGCCGCTCTGGCCGGCAGCGGCGAGAGCGAGGCATCGATCTGGGTCGAGGCCGGCCCGGCCTCCGAGGCGGAGATCGCCGCCCACATGGCCTATGGCGCCATGCTGCGCAGCTACCGGTTCGACAAGTACCGCACCAAGGAGAAGGCAGAGGACAAGCCGAGCCTGAAGAAGCTGTCCGTCCTGACCGAGCGCGCCGCCGAGGCGAAGAAGCTGTTCGCCCCGCTGGAGGCCATCGCCGAGGGCGTGTTCCTGACCCGCGATGTCGTCTCCGAGCCCGGCAACATCATATACCCCGAGACCCTGGCCGAAGAGGCGAAGAAGCTGGCCGAGCTTGGCGTCGAGGTCGAGGTGCTGGGCCAGAAGGAGATGAAGAAGCTGGGCATGGGCGCGCTGCTGGGCGTGGCCCAGGGCAGCGTGCGCGAGCCGAAGATGGTCATCATGCAGTGGAAGGGCGCGCCGAAATCCAAGGACAAGCCGCTGGCCTTCATCGGCAAGGGTGTCACCTTCGACACCGGCGGCATCTCCATCAAGCCGGCCGGCGGCATGGAGGAGATGAAGTGGGACATGGGCGGCTCCGGCACCGTCATCGGGCTGATGAAGGCGCTGGCCGGCCGCAAGGCGAAGGCCAATGTCATCGGCATTGTCGGGCTGGTCGAGAACATGCCGGACGGCAATGCGCAGCGGCCGGGCGACATCGTCACCTCCATGTCGGGCCAGACCATCGAGGTCATCAACACCGACGCAGAAGGCCGCCTCGTGCTGGCCGACTGCCTGTGGTATTGCCAGGACCGCTTCAAGCCGCGCTTCATGATCGACCTCGCCACCCTGACCGGCGCCATCATCATCTCGCTGGGCCATGAGCATGCCGGCATGTTCGCCAGCGACGACACGCTGGCCGAGCAGATCGCCGGCTGCGGCAAGGAGATCGGCGAGACGGTCTGGCACATGCCGATCGGCGATGCCTACGACAAGGAACTGAACACCGACGCGGCGGACATGAAGAATGTCGGCGGCCGGCCAGGCGGCTCCATCACCGCCGCCATGTTCCTGAAGCGCTTCACCAACGACGTGCCGTGGGTGCATCTGGACATCGCCGGAGTTGCCTGGGCCTACAAGGACAAGCCGACCGTGCCGAAGGGCGCGTCCGGCTTCGGCGTGCGGCTGCTGGACCGGCTGGTCGCCACGCATTTTGAGTAAACTGGTCGAGTAAACATGAAAGCATCACCGCCATGACCGATCAGCCCCTTATCTTCGAGAAGCGGCCGGACGGCGTGGCGGTGCTGCGTCTGAACCGGCCGGACATCCACAACGCCTTCGACGAGAAGCTGATCGCCGACCTGTCGGCGGTCTTCAAGAAGCTGGCGCAGGATGATTCCGTCCGCGTGCTGCTGCTGACCTCGGAGGGCAAGAGCTTCTCCGCCGGGGCCGATCTCGACTGGATGCGCCGCATGGCGGCCTCCGGCGAACACGAGAACTTCACCGACGCGCTGGCGCTGACCGACATGATGGAGGCGCTGGACCGCCTGCCGATGCCGGTGGTCGCCCGCGTGCAGGGGGCGGCGATGGGCGGCGGCGTCGGGCTGGTGGCCTGCTGCGACATCGCGATTGCCGCCGACAGCGCGACCTTCGCCTTCTCCGAGGTGCGGCTGGGCATCATCCCCGCCGCCATCAGCCCCTATGCGGTGCGCGCCATCGGCACGCGGCAGGCCCGGCGCTATTTCCTGACCGGGGAGCGGTTCGACGCCGCGACCGCACTGCGCCTCGGCCTTGTGCATGAGGTGGTGCCCGCCGACCGGCTGGATGCCACGGTGGATGGCATTCTCGATGCCATCCTGAAATCCGGCCCCGAGGCGACCCGCGCCGCCAAGGATCTGGTGCATCTGGTGGACGGGCTGGAATTCGACGGCAACCTCCGGCGCGAGACGGCGCTGCGCATCGGCCGCATCCGCGCCAGCAAGGAAGGCCGCGAAGGGCTGTCCGCCTTTCTGGAGAAACGCAAGCCGGCCTGGGTGAGCGAATGATCATCCGCACGCTGCTGATCGCCAACCGCGGCGAGATCGCCTGCCGCATCGCCCGCACCGCCCGGCGACTGGGCATCCGCACCATCGCCGTCTATTCCGAGGCCGATGCCGGCAGCCTGCATGTGGAAAGCTGCGACGAGGCCTGGCCCATCGGCGCGGCACCGGCCCGCGACTCCTATCTGCGCGGCGATGTCATCCTCGATGTAGCGAAGCGCGCCGGGGCCGATGCCATCCATCCCGGCTATGGCTTCCTGTCGGAGAATGCAGAGTTCGCCCGCGCCTGCGCCGATGCGGGCATCATCTTCGTCGGCCCGCCGGCCAGCGCCATCGAGGCAATGGGCAGCAAGTCGGCGGCGAAGCAGCTGATGGAAAAGGCCAAGGTGCCGCTGGTGCCGGGATATCACGGCGACAAGCAGGAACCCGCCTTCCTGGAGCGGCAGGCCAACCGCATCGGCTATCCCGTCCTCATCAAGGCCTCGGCAGGCGGCGGCGGCAAGGGCATGAAGGTGGTCGAGCAACCCGCCGATTTTGCCGCCCAGCTGGCCTCCGCCCGGCGCGAGGCCAGTGCCTCCTTCGGCGATGACAAGGTGCTGATCGAGAAATATCTGGTCCGCCCGCGCCATGTCGAAATCCAGATCTTCGCCGATGGCCACGGCAATTGCCTGCACCTGTTCGAGCGCGACTGTTCGGTCCAGCGCCGCCACCAGAAGGTGATCGAGGAAGCCCCCGCCCCCGACATGACCGGGGAACGGCGGCGCGAGATGGGCGAGGCCGCCGTGGCCGCCGCAAAGGCGATTTCCTATGTCGGCGCCGGCACGGTGGAATTCATCGTCGATGCGGCGGGCGACTTCTTCTTCATGGAGATGAACACCCGCCTGCAGGTGGAGCATCCGGTGACCGAGGCGATCACCGGGCTCGACCTTGTCGAATGGCAGCTGCGCGTCGCGTCGGGCGAGCCTTTGCCGTTGGCACAGGACCAGCTGCGCATCAACGGCCATGCCTTCGAGGCGCGGCTCTATGCCGAAGACCCGTCCCGCGATTTCGTGCCGCAGACCGGCAGGCTGGCAGCACTGCGCTTCCCGACGGACGGCGTGCGCATCGATACCGGCGTGCGCGAGGGCGACAGCGTCTCCGTCCATTACGATCCGATGATCGCCAAATTGATTGTGCATGGCGCCGACCGGGCGCAGGCGCTGGACCGGCTCGCCCGCGCGCTGGAGGCGACACGCGTTGCCGGACTTGCCACCAATATCGGCTTTCTGGCAGCACTTGCCCGCCATCCCGCCTTTGCCGCCGGCGATGTCCATACCGGCTTCATCGCCGAGCACGAAGCGGACCTGCTGCCGCCGGCCCAGCCCGCCGGGGACATCCATCTGGCGCTGGCCGCGCTGGCCTTCATGGCCGCCCGCACGCGCGAGGCGCGGGAAGCTGCCACCCGCTCCGGCGATCCCTTCTCGCCCTGGCACCGTGTCGATGGCTGGCGACTGAACGACGATGCCCACCATCGGCTTGCCTTCCGCGATGGCGAGGCCGAACGGGCGGTTACCCTGCATTTCCGCCGCGATGGCTTCGTGCTCGATCTGCCCGGCGGCAGCATGCCGGCCCAGATCCTGGCCGAGGAGAATGGGCTTCTGACGGTATTGCTGGATGGCGTGCGCCGCGAAGCGGTGGTGGTCCGCGACGGGCTGGATTACTGGGTGCTGCCCGGCGCTGGCCAGCCGGACCGGCGGCTCAGCCTGATCGACCCGGTGCTGGAGGCCGAGGCGATGGCCGAGGGGGCCGGCGCGCGCTTCACCGCTCCGATGCCCGGCAAGATCGTGCAGGTGCTGATCAAGGCCGGCGCCAAGGTCGCCAAGGGCGCCGCCCTCATCGTCATGGAGGCGATGAAGATGGAACACACCATCGCCGCCCCCGCCGACGGCACGGTCGCGGAACTGCATTACGGCACCGGCGACCTGGTCGAGGAAGGTACGGAACTGCTGCGCTTCGAGCCGGCGAAGGGGTAGGCAGGTAGGACCCGACTTCTCTACCCGAAGTTACCCCCTCACCCAGCCTCGCCTAATCTCGCCTTTGGCTCGATAAGGCTCATCAACCCTCTCCCCCAAGGGGGCGAGGGAAGATATTTCTCGTTTTTCTTATTCCTCGCCCCGGAAGGGGAGAGGGATGTCGAGGCTTGGCGAGGAACGAGCCTAGCCGAGGCTGGGTGAGGGGAGATTGACGCTCCCCCTCACAATTCCCGTGCCTTGTCGCGCAGGACGAATTTCTGCACCTTGCCGGTGCTGGTCTTCGGCAAATCGCCGAAGATCACCGTCTTCGGTACCTTGAAGCCGGCCAGATGCTGCCGGCAGAAGGCGATGATCTCCGCCTCGGTAACGCTCTGCCCCGGCTTTGTGTTCACGAAGGCGCAGGGTGTCTCGCCCCATTTCTCGTCGGGCCGGGCGACCACGGCGGCCTCCATGACAGCGGGGTGTCTATAGAGCACGCCCTCCACCTCGATGGTGGAGATGTTCTCGCCGCCGGAAATGATGATGTCCTTGGACCGGTCCTTCAGCTCGACATAGCCGTCCGGGTGCAGCACGCCCAGATCGCCGGTATGGAACCAGCCGCCCCTGAAGGATTTTTCGGTCGCGGCCGGGTTCTTCAGATACCCCTTCATGACGACATTGCCGCGCATGAACACCTCGCCCATGGTCTGGGCATCCGCCGGCACCGGGGCCAGCGTCTCCGGGTCGACCACCATCAGCCCTTCCAGCACCGGATAATTCACCCCCTGGCGCGCCTTGATGCGGGCCTGCTCCTCCACCGGCAAGCTATCCCAGTCCGGCTGCCAGGCGCAGACCACCACCGGGCCATACACCTCGGTCAACCCATAGACATGGGTGACCTTGATGCCCAGCGCCTCCATGCCCTGGATGATGCTGGCCGGCGGCGGGGCGGCGGCGGTCATCATCTCCACCTGCTGCGGGAAGTCGCGCCGGTCCTCCGGCTTCGCGTTCACCAGCAGCCCCATGACGATGGGGGCGCCGCACAGATGGGTGACGCCATGATCGGCAAAGGCATCGTAGATCGCCTTCGCCTCCACCCTGCGCAGGCAGACATGGGTGCCGGCCTGCGCCGTCACCGTCCAGGGGAAGCACCAGCCATTGCAGTGGAACATTGGCAGCGTCCACAGATAGACGGCATGGCGCGACATGTTCCAGGCCAGCACATTGCCCAGCGCGTTCAGATAGGCGCCGCGATGGTGATAGACCACGCCCTTGGGATCGCCCGTAGTGCCGGAAGTATAGTTCAGCGAGATCGCGTCCCACTCATCCGCCGGCAAGTGCCAGGCGAAATCCGGGTCGCCATCGGCGATGAAGGCCTCGTAATCCAGGCTGCCCAGATGCTCGCCCGGCCCGTCATAGAGCGGATCGTCGATATCGATGACCAGCGGCCGGGCGCGGACCTGCTTCAGGGCGGCGGCGATGGTCCCGGCGAACTCCCGGTCGGTGATCAGCACCTTCGCCTCGCCATGCTCCAGGATGAAGGCGATGGTGGCGGCATCCAGCCTTGTGTTCAGCGCGTTCAGCACGGCGCCCGCCATCGGCACGCCGAAATGGCATTCCACCATCTCCGGCACGTTGGGCGCCATGACCGCCACCGTGTCGCCCTTACCGATGCCATGCTGCGTCAGCGCCGAGGCCAGCCGCCGGCTGCGCCGGTAGATTTCCCGCCAGGTTCGTTTCAGCGTTCCATGCACCACGCCGATACGGTCGGGGTAGACCGAAGCCGTGCGCTCTAGAAAGGACAATGGGGAGAGCGGCGTGTAGTTGGCCGCGTTCTTGTCCAGATCCCGCGCATAGGGGTTCGTCATGCTCGCTTCCTGCCCTGTGTTGATTTCTTCTTTGCCGGCAAGGCTAGCGGGCGGCGGCGGCGCTGGCAATGCGGGGCGCGCCTACCGTTTGCCCGGGAAGCCCCGTCCCTTCAGGATGGCCGCATCGCCCAGCTTCTTGCGCACCGCGTCCATCGCGCCTTCGATCTTCTTCTGCCGCTCGCGGTCGGGATCGACCAGATCGGGCGGGTCGGCATCGGCGGGATCAGCCAGCGCGCTGGCGCCGATGCCGATCAGCCGGAAGGAGGTGCCCGTCGCCTCCTTCTCCAGCAGCGGCAGGGCAGCGCGATAGAGCCGTTCAGCCAGCAGGGTCGGGCTGTCGAGCTTGCGGCTGCGGGTCAGCAGGCGGAAATCCGCCGTCTTCAGCTTCAGCGTGATGCCGGCGGCGGCAAAGCCCTCGCCCTTCAGCCGCTTCGCCAGCTTCTCTGACAGCCGCCACAGGATCGGGCGCAGCGCCTCCGGGTCGGCGATATCGTCATCGAAGGTGGTCTCGGCGGAGATGCTCTTGGTCTCGCGCTCCGGCTCGACCCTGCGGTCGTCAATGCCGCGCGCGAAGTGGAACAGCCGCTGACCCATCGCGCCATAGCGGGCGATCAGCGTGCGCTCGTCCAGCTCCTGCAGCTGCGCGATATGGGTGATGCCATCCTTCACCAGCCGTCCCTGCAGGCTCTGTCCGACACCCCAGATCAGCGAAACCGGCTGGCGGGCCAGGAAGTCCCGCGCCTCGGCCTTGCCGACGATGGCGAAGCCGCGCGGCTTGTCGAGGTCGGAGGCGATCTTCGCCAGGAACTTGTTGTAGCTGAGACCGATGGAGACGGTGATGCCGATCTCCCGCTCGATGCGCCGCACCAGCAGGACCAGCGTGTGCGCCGGGCTGCCCTTGTGCAGCTTCTCGGTCCCCGACAAATCGAGAAACGCCTCATCGATGGACAGCGGCTGCACCAGCGGCGTGGTGTCCAGCATCAGCGCGCGGACCTGCCGCCCGACCGCGCTGTATTTCTCCATGTTCGGCTTGATGACCACGGCGTCGGGGCACAGCTTCAGCGCCTTGAACATCGGCATGGCCGACCGGCAGCCATAGATGCGGGCGATGTAGCAGGCCGCCGAGACGACGCCGCGCTTGCCGCCGCCGATCAGCACCGGCCGGTCCCGCAAGCTGGGATCGTCGCGCTTTTCCACGCTGGCATAGAAGGCATCGCAGTCCAGATGCGCGATGGACAGCGTGTCCAGCTCGGCATGGCGGATCAGCCGTGGCGAGCCGCAGGCGGGGCAGCGCGGCGCCGCCCAACTCTCCGGCAGTACATGGCCGCACTCCCGGCACAGCCCTGTCATCTGCGGTCTTCCCGCTCCGGGGGCCACAGCCAGGCCGCACCGCGCACGCCGCCGGCATCGCCATGCACCGGCGGCAGCAGGCGGGTCGCCACATGGTCGGAGAAGATGTACCGCCCCCACAGGCGCGGCACCGCCTCATAGAGGCGCGGCAGGCCCGACAGGCCGCCACCCAGCACGATCACCTCAGGGTCCAGGATATTGACCAGATGCGCCAGCGCGCGGGCCAGCCGGTCCTCATAGCGGCGCATGGTCGCTTCCGCCGCTGCATCGCCCCCCGCTGCCGCCGCCACGACATCCTCCGCGCTCATCGCGGTGCCGGTGGCGCGCTGGTGATCGGCGGCGAGGCCCGGCCCGGACAGGAAGGTCTCGATACAGCCATGACGACCGCAATAGCAGGCTGGCCCCGGCCTTTCGGTATCTTCGGGCCAGGGCAGCGGATTATGCCCCCATTCGCCGGAGATCGCGTTCGCCCCGGTCAGCACCCGGCCATTCACGACGATGCCGCCGCCGACCCCGGTGCCAAGGATAACGCCGAACATGATCGCGGCACCGGCGGCGGACCCGTCCACCGCCTCCGACAGGGCAAAGCAGTTGGCATCGTTGGCCAGCCGCACCGGGCGGCCCAGTGCCACCTCCAGATCGCGGTCGAAGGGCCGGCCGATCAGCCAGGTCGAGTTGGCGTTCTTCACCAGCCCGCTGGCCGGGGAGATCGCGCCCGGAATGCCGATGCCGACGGTGCCACCCCGGCCCAGCCTGGCCTCCATGCCGGCCACCAGATCGCGGATGGCGGCGATGGTCGCGTCATAATCGCCGCGCGGTGTCGCGATACGCTCGCGCGCCAGCACCGCGCCATCCGCCTCGTCCAGGGCCGCGATCTCGATTTTCGTGCCGCCCAGATCGATCCCGATCCGCATCGCCCTATTTCCCTATCCACCGCATAGCGTCTTTTTTCGTCAGAAAAGCTTGATGGTCTTACGTAAAATCTACTGTAAGCTGACCTTCGCGTTCATAAATATCCGTCTCTTCGAAGGGGACAGGGCGTCGGGTCGCGCATGACTGGGGGGACAATGGCGAAGACCGTGCTGATCGTCGAGGACAACGAGCTGAACATGAAACTGTTTCATGATCTGCTCGAGGCACACGGCTATAATATCCTGCAGACCAGGGACGGCATGGAAGCGCTGAAAATCGCCCGTGACAAGCGTCCCGACCTGATCCTGATGGATATCCAGCTGCCGGAGGTATCCGGGCTGGAGGTCACAAAATGGATCAAGGAGGATGACCGACTGAAGGCGATCCCGGTGATCGCGGTCACCGCCTTCGCCATGAAGGGCGATGAGGAAAAGATTCGCGAGGGCGGCTGCGAGGCCTACATCGCCAAGCCTATTTCGGTGCAGAACTTTCTTGAGACCGTCCAGAAATTCTTGAACTGACGTGCTATGCCCGGCCGTGTCCTAGTTGTCGATGATGTCGCACCGAATATCCGCCTGCTGGAAGCCAAGCTGTCGGCGGAATATTTCGACGTCATCAGTGCGACCAACGGCAGCGACGCGCTGCGCCTCGCCGCGGGCGATTCCCCTGACCTGATCCTGCTGGACGTGATGATGCCGGGCATGGACGGGTTCGAGACCTGCCGCCGGCTGAAGGCGGAAGCCACCACCCACCACATCCCGGTCGTCATGGTGACCGCCCTGTCCGATGCCAGCGACCGCGTGCGCGGGCTGGAGGCGGGCGCCGACGATTTCCTGACCAAGCCGGTGAACGACATCGCGCTGTTCGCGCGCGTGCGCTCGCTGATCCGGCTGAAGACGATGACCGACGAGCTGCGCCTGCGCGAGGAGACCTCGCACCAGCTGGGTCTGATGCTGGGCGCAGGCTCCGAAGCCGTGGATGTGCGGCGCGCCTCGGTGCTGATCGTGGAGGACAACTCCATCGACATCGCCAACATCAAGGAAGTGCTGCAGATCGATTCCGACAATATCGAGACGGCAGCCACCGCCGCCGCCGGTCTGGAGGCGGTGCGCAATGGCTGCCACGATCTGGTCATCACCAGCCTCGCCCTGAATGGCGACGATGCCTTGCGGTTCTGCTCGCAGCTGCGCGCGCAGGAGAAGAGCCGCCAGCTGCCCATCCTGCTGGTCGCCGAGGAAGACGAGATGCAGCGCATCGCCAAGGCGATGGATATCGGCGTGAATGACTATCTGCTGAAGCCGATCGACCGCAACGAGTTGCTGGCGCGCGTGCGCACGCAGATCCGCCGGCGGCGCTATCAGGACCGGCTGCGCGAGAACTACCAGCAGAGCCTGTCGCTGGCGCTGACCGACAGTCTGACCGGCCTCTATAACCGGCGTTATCTCTATAGCCATCTGAAGGGGCTGACCGCGCGCAGCGGCGACAGCCACAAGGACATGTCGATCCTGCTGATGGATATCGACTATTTCAAGCAGGTGAACGACCAGCATGGCCACAGCGCGGGTGATGCCGTGCTGCGCGAGCTGGCCGACCGGATCATGAAGAATGTACGCAATTTCGACCTTGTCGCCCGGCTGGGCGGCGAGGAGTTCGTCATCGTCATGCCGGACGCCGACCGCGCGATTGCCGAACGCGTTGCCGAACGGCTGCGCAGCCGCATCGCCGGCGAGACCTTCCACGCGCCGGAAGGCAATGTGGACATCCCGATCACCGTCAGCATCGGCATCGCCAGCAAGCAGGATGACGAGGAATGGGCGCAGGTCGATCCGACCGAACTGCTGCGCCGGGCCGATATGGCGCTCTATGCCGCGAAGAATTCCGGGCGCAATGCCGTGCGGCTCTACGACCCGTCGATGACGATGCCCGGCGGGCAGGAACGGCCGCTCAGCGCGGAGTGAGCGCCGCCACTCATTCCTTCTGCGGATAGCCGGCATCGTTCAGCCGGCCGCCGATTTCCGACAGGATCGCCGGATCGTCGATGGTCGCCGGCATGCGATAGCTCTCGCCGTCGGCGATCTTCTGCATGGTGCCGCGCAATATCTTGCCGGACCGGGTCTTGGGAAGGCGGTCCACCACCAGCGCGGTCTTGAAGGCGGCGACCGGGCCGATGGCCTCCCGCACCATCTGCACCACCTCGCGCGCGATCTCCTCATGCGGGCGGCTGACACCGGCCTTCAGAACCATCATGCCCAGCGGCAGCTGACCCTTCAGCACGTCGGCGACGCCGATCACAGCGCATTCCGCCACGTCGGGATGGCGCGCCAGCACCTCCTCCATCGCGCCGGTCGACAGGCGATGGCCGGCGACATTGATGATGTCGTCGGTGCGGCTCATCACGAAGACATAGCCATCCTCGTCGATATAGCCGGCATCGCCGGTCTTGTAGTGGCCGGGATAGTCCGACATGTAGGATTTCTCGAACCCGGCATCATTGTGCCAGAGCGTCTGCAGGCTACCCGGCGGCAGCGGCAGCTTCATCACCAGCGCGCCGATCTCGCCGCGTTTCACCGGCTGCGCATGGGCATCCACCACCTGCACGTTCCAGCCAGGCACCGGCTTGGTGGCGCTGCCCGGCTTCACCGGAAACCGCTCGATCCCCATGCAGTTCGCACAGATCGGCCAGCCGGTCTCGGTCTGCCACCAATGGTCGATGACCGGCACCCCCAGCTTCTCCTCCGCCCATTCCAGCGTGTTCGGGTCGCAGCGCTCCCCGGCCAGGAACAGGGTGCGGAACTCCGACAGATCGTGCTGGCCGATCAGACTGCCCTCCGGGTCTTCCTTTCGGATCGCGCGGAAGGCGGTGGGGGCGGTGAACAGCGCCACCGCGCCATGCTTGGCGATTACCCGCCAGAACGCCGCCGCGTCGGGCGTGCCGACCGGCTTGCCCTCATAGAGGATGGTGGTGAGGCCATGCAGCAGCGGCGCATAGACGATGTAGGAATGGCCGACCACCCAGCCGACATCGGAGGCGGTCCACCACACCTCGCCCGGCTTCATGGCGTAGATATTCTCCATCGACCAGCGCAGCGCCACCATGTGGCCGGCAGTGTCGCGCACCACGCCCTTGGGGATGCCGGTGGTGCCGGAAGTGTAGAGGATGTAGGACGGGTCGGTCGCCTTCACCGGCACGCAGTCGGCAGGCTTGGCGGCGGCGACAGCTTCCTGCCAGTCAATGTCCCGGCCGGGCTTCAGTGCCGCCGTCTCCATCGACCGCTGCAGGATGATGCAGGCGTCGGGCTTGTGGCTGGCCTTGTCGATGGCGGCGTCCAGCAGCGGCTTGTAGGGGATGACCTTCTGCCCTTCGATGCCGCAGGAGGCTGAGACGATCAGCTTCGGCCTGGCATCGTCGATACGGGTCGCCAGCTCGTTCGCAGCGAAGCCGCCGAACACCACGGAATGAATGGCCCCCAGCCGCACGCAGGCCAGCATGGCGACCACCGCCTCCGGCACCATCGGCATGTAGATGACCACCCGGTCGCCCTTGACTACACCTTTCGCGGCCAGCGCACCGGCGAACAGCGCCACCCGGTCGCGCAGCTGCCGGTAGGTCAGCCGCAATTCCGTGTTGGTGACCGGGCTTTCATAGAGCAGGGCGGCCTGGTCGCCCCGGCCCGCCGCGACATGGCGGTCCAGCGCATTATAGGCGATGTTTGTCTCGCCCCCGACGAACCAGCGGGTAAATGGCGGCCGGTCATGGTCCAGCACGCGGTCCCACCGCCGGAACCAGTGAATATGCTCCGCCGCCTCGCCCCAGAATGCGTCAGGGTCCGCGAGGGACCGGCGATGGATCTCGTCATAGCGCCCAGACATGTCGTCCGCCCTTTTTTGTGGCGTTTTCCTCCCGCCCGCATCAGCAGGCCCGGATATATTGCGTAACGCGGCAGAGACAGGCAAGGCGGCTGCTTGTCCAAGAGTGGCCCGCCCTCAGCGCCTGCCCTTGCCATTCGGTGCGCGCCGCACATTTATGGGAAGTCTTCTCCTTCATTTCCCGGATACAGCATGGACAGCGTCACCCAGTTCGCCCTTGGCGCCACCATCGGCGCGGTTGCCCTCGCCCCCCGCATCGGCGCGCGCCGGGCGATCCTTGTCGGCGGCCTGCTGGGCACCCTGCCCGACCTCGATGTCCTCCTGCCTTCGGCCGACCCGATCGACGCCTTTGTGACGCATCGCGGCTTCAGCCATTCGCTGTTCGTGCTGACCGCGCTGTCGCCGCTGCTGGCGGAAGGGTTGCGCCGCCTCGATTCCCGGCTGAAGGACTCGCGTCTGGCCTGTTATCTGGGGGTCTGGCTGATCCTGATAACGCATGCGCTGCTGGATGCCTTCACCACCTATGGCACGCGCATCTTCTGGCCGGTCTCCGACGTTCCGGTCAGCATCTCGTCCATCTTCATCATCGACCCGCTCTATACGCTGCCGCTGCTGGTGGCGATGATCGCCGGGCTGATTGCCGGCGGCTGGGGGGCAAGGTTGCGCCGCACCGCCACCACCGCGCTGATCCTCAGCACTGCCTATCTGGGCTGGACCCTTGCCGCCCAGGGCATCGCCGAGGCCAAGGTGAAGCAGGCGCTGGCCGAAGCCGGACAGGGCTATGAGCGGCTGACGATGATCCCGATGCCCTTCAACAGCCTGCTGTGGCGCGGGCTGGCCATCGATGGCGACCGCTATGTGAATGTCTATCGCTCGATCTTCGATGAGCAAGCGGCGGCACCGCTGCATGTCCACCCGCGTGGCATGGCGCTGGAAGCAGACCTGCCGGACCGCACGCCGGTCGAGAAGGTCGCCGCCTTCAGCCGCGGCTATTACGCGCTCAGCGCCAAAGGCCACGACGTGCTGCTGACCGATCTGCGCATGGGGGTGGAGCCAAACTACGTCTTCACCTTCAAGATCGCGGAGCGCAACAGCCCGGTCACCGGCATGGTGCCGGCAAAGCAGCTGGAACGGGTGAACGACGCCTCGCAGCTTTCCTGGCTGTGGCGGCGTATCCTCGACGAAAGCGCGGTACGGACGGAGTAGTCAGCGCGCCGGCCTGATCCTCAGCAACCGGCCCTCGTCGGAATCGGTCAGCGCATAGAGATGGCCGTCCGGCCCCATGCGGACATCGCGGAAGCGCGCGCCAAGCGCGCCCAGCAGCTTTTCCTGGCTGGTCACGCGCTCGCCCTCGATCTCCAGCCGGGCGAGATGCTGCCCTGCCAGCGCGCCGACGAACAGATTGCCCTCCCAGGCCGCTATCGCACCCTGATGATAGAAGGCCATGCCGCTGGGGGCGATGGACGGGTCCCAGTAATGGATAGGCTGTTCCATGCCGGGCTTCGTCGTTCCCTCGCCGATCTTCGCGCCGGAATAGTGCACGCCATAGCTGATGACCGGCCAGCCATAGTTCTTGCCGGCTTCCGGCAAATTGATCTCGTCGCCGCCACGCGCGCCATGCTCGTGCAGCCACAGCCGGCCGGTCACCGGATGCACGGTCATGCCCTGCGGGTTGCGGTGGCCGTAGGAGAAGATTTCCGGCAGGGCACCCGCCTGGCCGACGAAAGGATTATCCGCCGGCACGCTGCCATCCGGATTGATGCGGATGACCTTGCCCAGATGATTGTCGAGCCCCTGCGCCATGTCGCGGTTGCCGAACCGCTCGCCCGTCGTGGCATAGAGCGTGCCATCCGTCCCGAAGGCGAGGCGGGAGCCAAAATGCAGCCGGCTGCTGATCTTCGGCTTCTGGCTGAAGATCACCTCCAAACCCTCGATGCGCCGCCCGTCGGGTGACAGCCGGCCACGCGCCACCGCCGTACCGTTGGCCCCGCCCTCGCCCGGCTCGGCGAAGCTCATATAGATCAGCCGGCTGGTCTCGAAATCCGGCCCCAGGATCACATCCAGCAGCCCGCCCTGCCCGCTGGCAACGACTTCCGGCGTGCCTTCCAGCGGCGCTGAGATCGCCCCGCCGCGGCCGACCAGGCGCAGCCGGCCCGGCCGTTCCGTCACCAGCATGCGCCCGTCCGGCAGGAAGGCCAGCGACCAGGGATTCTCCAGCCCGCGTGCCACGGTCTCGACGAGGATATCCGCCTTCTGCGTGGAGAAACGCTGAGGTTGCTGGGCGTCGGCGGGGAGGGCCAGCAACAGGACGGCGCAGAAAACGGCGTATTGGGGCAGGCGCATCGTCTCTCCTTGAACCATGTCCCCGTCTCTGGGGTGCCTTTCTGAGGTGGGGGCACATTCCAGCCGGTCAACCCGCCGGCCTGCCGCTGTCCTATGCGTTGACCCCTGCCAAGCGGCGGGGAATACTGCGCGAAAATCAGAACACGCGACCGAGGACGCCTTTCTCCATGACATCCCCCCTGCCGCCTGAAGTGACCGGCCCCTCCGCCTGGTACGGGCCCGACATGCTGGCCCGCGAGCAGGAATGGATCCTGCCGCTGTCCCCCGCCAATGTCGCGGAGGTGGAGCAGGCCGCCAGGGCCGCCCTCGCGCAAGGCATCGATATCGCGCGGATCGGCAAGGCGGACTTCCCGCTGCCGACACTGGGGCTGGTGCTGGCGGAAGCGCTGGAGGAATTGCTGACCGGACGCGGCTTCGTGCTGTTCCGCGGCCTGCCGGTCGATGACTGGCCCATCGAGCTGTCCGCCGCCGCCTTCGTCGGCATCGGCCGGCATCTGGGCAATCCCAAATCGCAGAACGGCAAAGGCCATATCCTGGGCCATGTGCGCGATCTGGGCCTCGCCTCCAACGATCCGAATGTGCGCATCTACCAGACCCGCGAGCGCCAGACCTTCCATACCGATTCCTGCGATGTGGTCGGGCTGCTCTGCCTGAAGGCGGCGAAGTCCGGCGGCCATTCGGCGCTGGTCAGCTCGATGACGATCTATAACGAGATCCACCGCCGCCGGCCTGACCTGCTGCCGCACCTGCTGCGCCCCGTCGCCACCGACCGGCGCGGCGAGGTCTCCCCCGGCCAGAAGCCCTATTTCGAGATTCCGGTGTTCAGCGTGCATGACGGGCTGATCTCCGTCATCTATCAGCGGCAATACATCAATTCCGCGCAGCGCTTCGAGGATGCGCCCCGCCTGTCACCGAAAACGGTGGAGGCGCTGGACCTGTTCGACGCGCTGGCCGACGATCCCGCCCTCAACTTCACCATGGTGCTGCGCCCCGGCGACCTGCAGTTCGTGCACAACCACACCATCCTGCATGACCGTACCGGCTTCGAGGATTGGGAGGAAGACACGAAGAAGCGCCACCTGCTGCGGCTGTGGCTGGCGCCGGAAAGCGCGCGCGCCCTGCCCCCGGCCTATGCCCAGCGCTATGGCACCGTGACGCCGGGCGAGCGCGGCGGCATCATCCTGCCCGAAACACGGCTGCATGCGCCGCTGACTCCGGTCTGATGCGGAGCGGAACCGCTCTGCTGGCCGATATCGGCGGCACCAACACGCGCTTTGCCCTGCTGGATCAGGATGGCCGCATCGGCGCGCCCGACGTATTCCCCACCGCCGCCCACGAGACGCTGGAAGCGGCGATCCAGCACTGGATGGGCCGCACCGGCCATCGCCCGGACGCGCTGGCACTGGCGGTCGCCGGGCCGGTGACAGGCGATGCAGTGGCGCTCACCAACCATCCCTGGCGCTTTTCCGCCTCCGGCCTTGCCGCACGTTTCGGCTTCGCGCCGGTGTGCGTGATGAATGACGTGGCCGCCATCGCCCGCGCCCTGCCCGACCTGCCGGAGAGCGCGTTCCTGCCGCTGAAGCCAGGTACCGCCAACCCCGCTGCTGCGCGGCTGGTGGTTGCTCCCGGAACAGGGTTAGGGGTCGCGGCGCTGATCCCCGCTGGCAGCAGCTTCCATGTCGCCTCCAGCGAAGGCGGCCATGTGACGCTGGCCGCCCGCGACGTGGCGGAGGCGGCGCTGCTGGAAAAGCTGCGCCCGGACAGCGGGCATCTGTCGGCGGAGGATGTGTTGGCGGCCCCTGGCCTCGCCCGGCTGTATCGGGCTCTCTCGGGGCGGGAGGCGACGCCGGAGGAGGTCACGGCGGCGGCACTGGGCTGCGGAGATCCGCAGGCGAAGGCCGCAGCGTCCGCCCATTCGGCGATGCTGGGCGGCATCGCCGGCGACCTTGCCATGAGCTTCGATGCGCGTGGCGGCGTGGTGATCGCAGGCGATTTGCCGGGCCGGATGGGACCGGCCTTCGACCGGGACGCCTTCATCCGGCGCTTCACCGACAAGGGCCCGTTCGCCGCCTATCTGGAGGCGATCCCGGTCAGCCTGCTGGACGCCGCCTACCCGGCCTTCACCGGGCTGGCGGCGGCCCTGCGCAATCAACCAAACCGGCCGGTCACATAGTCGCGGGTCTGAGGCACCTTTGGTGCGGTGAAGATGGTTTCGGTCTTGCCGTACTCGATCAGCCGGCCGAGATACATGAAGGCGGTGTTGTCGGAAACGCGACCGGCCTGCTGCATGTTGTGGGTCACGACGATGATCGTGTAGTGACCGCGCAGCTCGTCGATCAGTTCCTCGATCTTCGCCGTGGCGATGGGGTCGAGCGCCGAACAGGGCTCGTCCATCAGCAGCACTTCCGGGTCGGAGGCGATGGCGCGCGCGATGCACAGGCGCTGCTGCTGGCCCCCGGACATGCCAAGCGCCGATTCCTTCAGCCGGTCCTTCACCTCGTCCCACAGGGCAGAGCCACGCAGCGCGCGCTCACAGGTCTCGTCCAGGATGCGGCGGTCGGAGAAGCCGTCCACGCGGAGCGGAGAGCCCACAGTGTCGTAGATCGACGTGGCGAAGGGGTGCGGTTTCTGGACCACCC
>NZ_JAKUSO010000062.1:0-20873 GCF_022449305.1 Oceanibaculum sp.
CCAGCTGGGTGCATTTCGGCGACGGGCTGAAAACCTATCAGGATAATGGCCCGGAACGGTCAACCGACCTTGACCTTCCCTCCCCGCTGGGACCGCAACGATAAGGGAACATGCCCCGTGCCTTTCTCGTTCGGTAGGCATGACGACAAGCATCAGTGCGGAAGGCGCCCGGCAGACGAACCGGCGGGCGGATAAGAGAACTGACACGGGGGCGGATACGCCGAATTCGGTCGGTGATCTGCTGGACAGGCTTGAGCAATCGGCCCGCTCCGGCGAGGATCTGTCCATCGACAGCTTCCTGGAAACCGCCGGTCATCGCTTCAGCGGCCCGCTGTTCCTGATTCCGGGGCTGATCGCCCTGTCGCCGCTGAGCGGCATACCGCTGGTGCCCAGCTTTCTCGGTGTGACAGTCGCGCTGATCAGCGTGCAGCTGATCCTGGGATGCCAGCAGCTTTGGTTCCCGGCCGGGATGCGCTCAACCGCCCTGGAGGCGGATCGCGTGCGGCGCCTGGTCCGTTTCCTCAGGAAGCCGGGCCGCTTTCTCGACCGCGTTACCCGCTCCCGCCTGACCTGGATGACGCGGGGTCTGGCCGTGCGCCTGGCGGCGGTGATCTGCCTGCTGACCGCGCTCAGCATGCCGGTGCTGGAAATCCTGCCCTTTACCGCGACGCTGGCCGGAGCGGTGATTTCTTGCTTCGGGCTGGCGCTGACCACCCGCGACGGGCTGCTGATGGTCTTCGCCCTGATCTTCTTCGGCGGGCTGATGGCGCTGGGCGCCAATTTCCTGATCCTGGGCTAGGCCGGCACCGGGAACCAGTCGCAACCAAAAAGAAAGGAGCAGATCATGCCCGCAAAATCCAAGGCACAGCAGAAGGCCGCCGGCGCGGCGCTGGCGGTCAAGCGTGGCGAGGCGTCAAAAAGCGACCTTCAGGGCGCCTCCGAGGAAATGTACGAGTCGATGACCGAGGCCGAGCTGGAAGAGCTGGCCTCCACCAGCCGCAAGGGCAAGCCGGAACACGTCACCGACAAATAGCGTCTTGACCCTGCCCTCTTAGCCCTCGAATTCCCCTCAGCCCTCGAACTCCGGGCCGAGCGGGCGTAGCTTGATGCCGTGGCGCAGCCGGGTCCAGGGCAGCAGCGCGGGATCGGCCACCATCGGGCCGGGCGCGGTACAGACCAGCACCTCCTGCGCGATGGGCTGGAAATCGGCTCGGAAATGCACGGAACTCTTGTTCACCAGGATGCCCTTGCGGGTCGGCTCGATGCCGACATGGCGGTACATTTCCTGATCGGCCATCTGCGCCTTCTTGCAGGCGACAACGATCTCCACGTCGCGGATCTTCAGGCAGGCCATCGGCCCCAGATTCATTCTGGCACCTTTGTAGAACGGGCCGGTACCGGTGAACTGTCCGGTGTTCAGCTTCACCACCTTGAAGCTTGCGTGGAACGGCTTGTCGCCCGGAATGTTCGACTTGCCGCCCAGCGCCACGGTGATCTGCGCCCCCTCGCCCGCGCTGTGGGCGATACGCGCCACTTCCTCATCCACCATGATGCCGATGGCGGCGTTCGGTGCGTCATTCTCCACCAGCGCGCGCAGCATGCCCGTAGTGTTGGAATCGCCGCCGGCCCCCGGATTATCCTGGGTATCGGCGATGACAACGGGCTTGTTGGAAGAGCGCGCGATCTTCATCGCATATTTCACGCCCTCGTCCGGTTCGTACAGCTTGCCGGCGAAGTTTGCCTCGTTGCGCAGGATTTCCTCCTCCAGCGCCTTCGCCGCCTTGTCCGCCTTCACCTGGTCGGTGGCATAGACGAACAGCGACGGGCCGCAATGATGGATGTCGGCGGCCGGAAAGCCCGGTGTGAAGGAGACGCGGGCGACATCGCCCTTCTCCAGCTCTTCCGTCATCTCGTAGATCGACTTGGCCGGCTCCATCAGCGTGCACTGGAAGTTCAGCGGGATGAGGAACGGAATTTGCCGGAACGCCTTGTTCACCGCGCCGGAGCCGCGCAGCACATTGTCCAGATGGATTGCGGTGCGGCGGCCGGTATCGGCCATATCGACATGCGGATAGGTGCGGTAAGCCACCAGCGCGTCGGCGTACTTGATCATCTCCGGCGTGGTGTTGGAATGCAGGTCAAGGCTGGCCATCACCGGCACTTTCGGCCCGACGACTTCCCGCACCCGGCGCAGCAACTCGCCCTCACCATCTTCCAGATGCTCGGTCACCATGGCGCCGTGCAGGCAAAGATAGACCGCCTCGAACGGGCCCTTGTCGCGGATGCCATCGACGATCATGCCGGCTATGCGTGCATAGGCATCCTCGGTTACATGGGCAGACGGGCTGGCCGCGCCCCAGGCGGTCGGTACCAGATCGTGGCCGCGCTCCTGCGCTTCCTCGATGAAGCCGGCAATCGACAGGTTGATGCCCTTCACCGCATCGAACAGATCGCCGCCGGAGACCAGCGCCGGCCAGCTGCCGCCACGTGCGAAATCCTCGAAGGAGGCCTTCGTCGGGGCAAAAGTGTTGGTCTCGTGCTGGAAGCCGCCGATCGCAATACGCGCCATGGAACCTGTCTCCGCTGCCTACAAATTATTCGGTGCAACGGAGCATGCCCGCGCCGGCCATGCCGGGCAAGGGCGGCTGTGTCATGGCAGCCTTACAGAGGGTATTTACAGGGGAAAGATAATCAGGCGGAAACCGAGAAGCCGGAATTGCCCATCAGCCGTTCCAGCAGCGGCTTCAGCGCGCCGGTATCGCCCTTGCGGAACCGGTCGAGCGCATCCTGCGTCTCGCGCAGCTGATCCATCGCCTTTTGCAGCCGTTCATTGCCGCTGGCGCCGCCGGTGGCCCCGCCCAGCGTGCTGTCGGTTCGCGTATAGCGGCCTTCCTTGAAACCGACGGATAGTTCCTTCTCCGTCAGCGGTACGGCATTGCCGGCCACGTCGGCCACTTTTGTGTCCTCGACCGCGACCTTGCCGTCACGCGACAGGCCGGCCTCGATGCCGATGCCCAGAATGGAGGCAAGCGAACTACCACCCGCACTGTATTGCGTGGCGACCTGGGACAGCCTTATGTCGAACCCGTCCACACTGCTGTCGCTGGCCGCCTTGTCGATCAGGCCGGACAGGCTGGAGAGCGTCTTGTCGATGGCGGCGTTTGCATCCGACTCTTTCTTGTAGAACACGCTGAAGAAGTTGGAGAGCTGCTCGCGCAGCTGGCCGCGAATGGCGTCGGGATCGCGATTCTCGATGATGAAGCCCAGCATCTGAGGCTTCGCGCCCGTGGTGGAGCGCACGACATACATCCCTGGTGCAGAATCTTTCGGCGGCTGCGCGGACACAGCATTAGAACGGCTGCCCGTGGGAGCCGTCTGGGGATTATAGTTGTATGTCGGTACCGGGTTGATCGCCATGGTATTTTACCGCCGCGTCCTAGCATCTGTTCTCGATGCCATACAAGCCTAATATACGCCAAACGAAAAAGGACCGCCAGCGTTTCCCGCCGGCGGCCTCTTTTCAGCGCAACAGCGCTTACTGGTCAGCGTAGCAATGCACCTCGGCGGCACCGCCCGGATGGGTGACGGCGCCCTTTTCGGCATCGCCGACCGTCTGGGCATATTTCCAGATCGCGCCGGACTGGTACTCATGGCGGCGCGGTTTCCATTCCTTGCGGCGGGCTTCCAGCTCGGCATCCGACAGTTCGACGTCCAGCGTCCCCTTCTCGGCATCGATGACGATGATATCGCCATCCTTCAGCAGGCCGATCGGGCCGCCGACCGCCGCTTCCGGCCCGACATGGCCGATGCAGAAGCCGCGCGTGGCGCCGGAGAAGCGGCCATCGGTGATGAGCGCCACCTTGTCGCCCATGCCCTGGCCGTAGATCGCCGCCGTGGTCGCCAGCATCTCGCGCATGCCGGGGCCACCACGCGGGCCCTCATAGCGGATGACCAGAACCTCGCCTTCCTTGTACTGGCCCTTCTTCACTGCCTCGAACGCCTCTTCCTCGGTGTCGAAGCAATGCGCCACACCCTTGAACTGCAGCTTCTGCATGCCGGCGACCTTCACGATGGCACCCTGCGGCGCCAGATTGCCGCGTAGGCCGACGACGCCCCCGGTCGGGGTGATCGGGTTGCTGGTCGGGCGGATGATGTCCTGATCGGTCGGCAGGGTGACGCCTTCCAGATTCTCCGCGATGGTCTTGCCGGTGACGGTGATGCAGTCGCCATGGATGTAGCCGCCATCATACAGCGCGCGCAGCAGCACCTGCACACCGCCGATCTCGAACATGTCCTTGGCGACATAGCGCCCGCCCGGCTTCAGGTCGCCGATATAGGGCGTGCGCTTGAAGATTTCCGCCACGTCATGGATGGTGAATTCGATGCCCGCCTCATGCGCCATGGCCGGCAGATGCAGCGCGGCGTTGGTCGAGCCGCCGGCAGCCGCCACAACGGTCGCCGCATTCTCCAGCGCCTTGCGGGTGACGATATCGCGCGGGCGCAGATTGCGCTTTATCAGCTCCATCACCGCCTGGCCCGATGCCTCGGCATAGGCATCGCGGCTGTCATAGGGTGCGGGCGCGCCAGCCGAGCCCGGTAGTGCCAGGCCAATGGCCTCCGACACGCATGCCATGGTGTTCGCCGTGAACATGCCGCCGCAGGAGCCGGCCGACGGGCAGGCCACGCATTCCAGCTCGTGCAGGTCATCATCCGACATATTGCCGGCGGCATGCGCGCCGACCGCCTCGAACACGTCCTGCACGGTCACGTCCTTGCCACGGAAGCGGCCGGGCAGGATGGAGCCGCCATACATGAAGACCGACGGGACGTTCAGGCGCAGCATAGCCATCATCATGCCGGGCAGAGACTTGTCGCAGCCGGCAAGCCCAACCAGCGCGTCATAGCAATGGCCGCGCATGGTGACTTCGACCGAATCGGCGATCACTTCGCGGCTGACCAGCGACGACTTCATGCCGGCGTGGCCCATGGCGATGCCGTCGGTCACGGTGATGGTGGTGAATTCGCGCGGCGTGCCGCCGCTGGCCTTCACGCCCTTCTTCACCGCCTGGGCCTGGCGCGACAGGGCGATATTGCAGGGGGCGGCCTCGTTCCAGGTCGTGCCAATGCCAATGAAGGGCTGTGCAATCTCCTCCTCCGTCATGCCCATCGCGTAGTAATAGCTGCGATGCGGGGCGGAGCTGGGGCCGACCGACACATGGCGGCTGGGCAGCTTGGACTTGTCGAACTGGTAGGTCATGGCGTTCCCCTTGGCGTATGGCTTGTTCGGGGGCGCAGAATAGTCATCCCGCTACGGGATTGCCTAGTGGCTTTCGACCCCGTAGATAGGTGCCCTCTGTTCCCTGCAAGGCAGTATCCCCGCCATGAGTTTCCCCGTTCTCGGTTTTGACGACGCCTGGGCTTCCTACCGGCGTTGGGAACATCGCCTGCCTGCGAAGCCGGTCCCGGTTGAACCGCGCCGCATTGCCGGCATCGCCGAGGTGCTGGACCAGGTGGATGTTGTGGTGCTGGATGCCTATGGCGTGCTCAATCTGGGCAGCAGCGTCATTCCGCAGGGGCTGGAAGCGGTGCGCGCGATCCGTGCTGCCGGCAAGCGGCTGTGCATCGTCACCAATGACGGCTCGCAGGGCACCGCCGCCATCGCCGCCAAGCATCGCGGCCGGGGCTATGATTTCCGCGACGGGGAAGTGATCGCCGGCGCCTCGCTGGTCGGTGAGGCTGTGGCCGCCTTCCCGGAGGTGCGGCGCTGGGGGATCATCACGCAGGAGCCGCGCCCGGAAGCCGCGATCACCAGCGGCATGACAGCGCTGGCCTTGGACAAGGCCGCCTATGACGCGGTGGACGGTATCGTCTTCATGGCGACGGAAATCTGGGACGAGGAGCGCCAGGCGCTGCTGAGCGATACGCTGACCGCCCGCCCCCGCCCCTTCATCGTCGCCAACCCGGATGTGGTTGCCCCGCATGTTGGCGGTTTCTCGGCGGAACCCGGCTATTTCTCGCACCGGATCGCCGACCGCGCACGCATAGAACCGGTTTTCCTCGGCAAGCCCTTCCCCGGCGTCTATCGGCTGGTGCGCGAGCGCTTCCCGGAGGTCGATCCGCAGCGCATCCTCGCCGTCGGCGACACGCCGCATACAGATGTGATCGGCGCCAGAGCGCATGGCATGCGGGCGCTGCTGGTGGAGAGCGGCTTCCTCGCCGGGCGCGACAGCCTGGCCTATTGCCGGGAATGCGGCATCCTGCCGGACTTCATCGCGCCTGCTATCTGATTGGCAATCCTGCTGTTGCCGGCGGTGCTACCGGCTTCAGCAGCGCGGTCAGCGGCACCAGCACGAAGCCGCGCGCCTGCACATCCTCGATCCAGAGTTCCAGCATGTCGAGCGTGGCATCGCGCGGATGGCCGATGGCGATGGCCTGGCCATATTTGCTGGCATGCTGTTCCGTTTCCGCCAGCCTTTTTGCCACCTCATCATGGCTGTCTGTATTATCGAGGAACACGTCGCGCTGCAGCGCCGGCATGCCCAGATCCCGCGCCATGCGGTAGCCAACCGTGTTCGGCGCGGTGCGCGAATCGAGGAACAGCAGGCCGCGCCGCCTCAGTTCCTCCAGCACCGGCTGCATGACGGCGGCATTGCTGGTGAAACGGCTGCCCATATGGTTGTTCACCCCGACGAAGCCGTCGAACTGGCTGAGGTTCCAGGCCAGGCGTTCGGCCAGTACCTCCGGCGCAAGGCCGGACAGCATGGCGTTCGGGCCGGGGTCGATACTGTCCGAGGAGGGTTCCATCGGCAGATGGACGAGAATTTCATGACCGGCGGCATGCGCCTTGCGCACCTGATCCGCCACACCAGGGGCGTAGGGCAGATAGGCAAAGGTTACAGGCACCTTCAGCGCCAGCGCGCGCTGCGAGCGTTTGCGGTCGATGCCCATATCGTCGATCACAATGGCAATGCGCGGGCTACCGGCACTATCCGGCACCGGCACCGCGTTGCGCCGCCAGGGTGGATTGGACGCAGAGGGTTCCGGGATGATTTCCTGCGGTGGCAGGCTGGCGATCTGCGGTTCCGTTGGTTGCGGAACGGCGGGCTGGATTGCTTCCGGCGCCGGTGCCGGCTGTAGCGGTGCGGCTGTCTGCGGCAGGGTAATGCCAGCGGACGCGCTTGTTGAAGGCGCTGTCGGGCTGGGCGCGGCGATTGCCAGGCTTTCCGTAACGACCGCCTGCCGCCCGGTCAGCGCATCGCCATAATAGAGGCCAAGGCCGCCGCCAATCAGCAGCGCTGCGGCAGCCAGCGCAAGGGAGAGGCCGAAACCGCCGCCCCCGGAACGCTTCTTCGTCTTGGGCTTTTTGGAGGCCGGCTTACGCGCCATGAAAGACTCAATCCACGAAACGGGTGTCGTTTAAAGCGACACTATATCCTGTAGTGGGCTGAAAAATAACCGCGAAATAAGGCAAAATTGGCGCAGCTAGGCTTCGGCACGCGCCAGATCCTCGATGATGGGACAGTCCGGCCGGTCATCGCCATGGCAGCGATGAGTCAGATAGATCAGCGTGTCGCGCATGGACTGCAGCTCGGCCAGTTTGCGGTCGATCTCCTCGACATGGCGCAGGGCCACCGCCTTCACATCGGCGCTGGACCGCTCCCGGTCGCTCCAGAGCTGCAGCAGATTGCCGACATCCTTCACGGAGAAGCCCAGCGAGCGAGCGCGCTGAATGAATTTCAGCACGCGCAGATCGGTGTCGCCATAGACCCGGTAGCCGCCCTCGCTGCGCGGCGCGGGCTTCAGCAGGCCGATGCTCTCATAGTAGCGGATCGTCTTGGCCGGCACGCCCGACGCTGAAGCCGCCTGTCCGATATTCATGACCTACTCCTTTCGCGACCCGGCGCACGGTTTCCAGCGCCGCAGCAGCAGGGCATTCGAGACCACGCTGGCGCTGGAGGCCGCCATCGCCGCCCCGGCGATCATCGGGCTGAGATAGCCCAGCGCTGCCAACGGGATACCGACGATATTGTAGATGAAGGCCCAGAAGAGGTTCTGCCAGATCTTGGCGACCGTGGCGCGCGAGACGGACACCGCATCCAGCACCAGCAGCGGATCGGGCCGCATCAACGTGACAGCAGCTGCCTCCATCGCGACATCGGTGCCGCTGCCCATGGCGATGCCGACATCCGCCTGCGCCAGGGCAGGCGCGTCATTTACCCCGTCCCCGACCATGGCGACGATACCGCCCTTCCCCTGCAGGCCGGAAATAGCATCCGCCTTGCCGTCCGGCAGCACCTCGGCCAGCACGGTGGAGAGCCCCAGCCTGCGACCCACCGCTTCCGCCGCGTGCCGGTTATCGCCAGTCAGCAGCGCCGTCTCGATGCCCTTCTCGCCCAGCAGCCGGATGACCTCGCCAGCGGTTTCGCGCAACCGGTCGCCGATGGCGATGGCGCCTATAAGGCGGCCGTCTGCGGCCACCCAAACGACGGTGTTGCCCTCGCCTTCCCACTCAGCGGCTTGCTCCTGAAGGGCTGAGGTCTCGATTTCCTTCTCCTGCATCAGGCGCGGGCTGCCGATCAGCACGGCACGTCCTTCTACCGTGGCCATCACGCCCTGGCCTGGCAGCGAGTCGAATTCCTGTGCCTTCGATATCGCCAGCCCCCGTTCCTCGGCGGCAGCCAGTATGGCCTTTGCCAGCGGATGCTCGCTGCCCTGCTGCACGCTGGCGGCTAGGGAGAGCAATTCGGCCTCTGCGACGCTCTCCGCCGGCAGAAGCGCCGTGACGCGCGGCCGCCCTTCGGTCAGCGTGCCGGTCTTGTCGAACACCACGGTCTTGATGCCATGCGCACGTTCCAGCGCCTCTGCATCCTTGATCAGGATGCCAGCTTTCGCGGCAACGCCGGTGCCGGCCATGATTGCTGTTGGCGTGGCAAGGCCCAGCGCACAGGGACAGGCGATGACCAGCACGGCGACGGCATTCAGGATCGCCGTCTCGCTGTCTGCACCCGTTGCCAGCCAGCCAAGGAAGGTCGCCAGCGCGATGACCAACACGATCGGTACGAAGATGCCGCTGACCTTGTCCACCAGCCGCTGAACCAGCGCCTTGGAGGCCTGCGCGCCCTGCACCCGCTCGATGATCCGCGCCAGCAGGCTATTTCCGGCGGCGGCTGTCACCTCGACTTCCACGAGGCCGGAGCCGTTCACCGAGCCGCCGATGACCGCGTCACCCGCCTGCTTTCCGACCGGCAGGCTCTCACCGGTCAGCAGCGATTCGTCGAACTGGCTGCGACCTTCCAGTATCCTGCCGTCGGCGGGCACCCGCTCGCCCGGCTTCACCACGACCACATCGCCTTCCATGAGGGATGCGACCGGCAGTGTCTCGACGCTGCCGCCGCGTTTTACGCGCGCCTCTTCCGGCCGGAGCGCCATCAGCGACCGGATCGCCGAGGCCGTCCCACGCTTGGCGCGGCTTTCGAGATATTTGCCGAGCGTGATGAGCGTGACCACCGTGGCCGAGGCCTCGAAATAGAGGTCGCCGCTGCTGCCGCTCGCCATGTGATAGAGGCTGAGTCCATAGGCCGCACTGGTGCCGATGGCGACCAGCTGGTCCATCGTGCCGGTGCGCGCCCTCAGTGACTTCCAGGCATTGATGTAGAACCGCCCGCCAATCCAGAACTGCACTGGCGTTGCGAGCACGAGCTGTACCCAGGCCGGCGGCATCCAGTGCACACCGGCCACCATGCCGATCATTGGCAGCACCAGCGGCAGGGTCAGCAGGATGGCGGCGCCAAGGCGGATGGTTTCCCAGCGCAGCGTCTCTGCCTCGGCCTTTTTGTCCGGCCCGGCCCCGGCCTCGATCAGATGCGCGCCATAGCCCGCCTTCTCGACAGCGGCGACGAGATCGGCGGGGTCGAGCCTGTCCGTCAGCCGCACCCGCGCCTGCTCGGTCGCCAGATTGACGGCCGCCCGGTCCACGCCCGGCACCTTGGCCAGCGCCTTCTCGACGCGGCCGACACAGGCCGCGCAGCTCATCCCCTCAATGGAGAGGTCATAGGTCCGTTCGATGCTCATGAACCCTAGATGGGGCTTCCAGCGATGGGAAGGTCAAGCAGATTTCCGGCAGCAGCAAAGCGCTTGCCTTTGCGGGCGCGGCGGGGCTTGCTATAACCATTGTCCGGGATGCATGCGCACCCCAACACTGACCGCCAAGTGATTGATATGTATATCCTGATCGATAATTACGACAGCTTCACCTATAACCTCTGGCACTTCCTGGGCGACCTTGGCGCCGAAGTGCAGGTGAAGCGCAACGACCAGATCACCGTCGATCAGGTTATGGCGGGCGGCTATCAGGGCATTGTCATCTCGCCCGGTCCGTGCGACCCGGACCGCGCCGGCATCTGCCTGGAGCTGATCGAGCGCGCCAAGGGCACACTACCGATCTTCGGTGTCTGCCTTGGTCTGCAGGCCATCGGCCAGGCCTTCGGCGGCAAGGTGGTTCGCGGCCCGGTGCCGATGCATGGCAAGGTCAGCCCGATCCACCACCGCAATGCCAGCGTTTTCAAGGGGCTGCCTTCGCCGCTGACGGCAACGCGCTACCATTCTCTGGTCATCGAGAAGGACAGCTTGCCGGACTGCCTGGAGATCACGGCGGAGACCGAGGACGGCGTGATCATGGGGCTGGCCCACAAGACCCTCCCGATCCACGGTGTGCAGTTCCATCCCGAGAGCATCGCCACCGACCATGGCCACGCCATGCTGAAGAACTTCCTCGACATCGCGGAACGCCGCAACGCGGCCTGAGGATTGGGCATGGTTCTGGACATGAAAGCCCTGCTGGGCATCGTTGCCACCGGCCGCGCGCTGACGCGCAGCGAGGCGGAGGCGGCCTTCGAGATCATCATGAGCGGTGACGCCACCCCGTCGCAGATGGGCGGCTTCCTGATGGCGCTGCGCGTGCGTGGCGAGACGGTGGATGAGATCACCGCCGCCGCCAGCGTGATGCGCGCCAAGGCGCTGAAGGTGACCGCGCCAGCAGAGGCCATCGACACCTGCGGCACCGGCGGCGATGCATCCGGCACCTACAACATCTCCACCGCCGTGGCGCTGGTCTGCGCCGGGCTCGGCGTGCCTGTCGCCAAGCATGGCAACCGCAGCCTGACCTCGAAATCCGGTGCTGCCGACGTGCTGACCGCGCTGGGCGTCGATATCGACTGCGAGATGAGCCTGATCGAAGAGGCGATGCGCGACGCCCATGTCGGTTTCCTGATGGCGCCGCGCCATCACGGTGCCATGCGGCATGTCGCCGGCACCCGGGTCGAGCTGGGCACGCGCACCATCTTCAACCTGCTGGGGCCACTCTCCAGCCCGGCCGGCGTGAAGCGCCAGCTGATCGGCGTGTTCTCCCGCGATTTCCTGAAGCCGATGGCCGAGGCGCTGCGCAATCTGGGCAGCGTGCATGCCTGGGTTATCCATGGCAGCGACGGGCTGGACGAGATCACCACCACCGGCCCGACCCATGTGGTCGAGCTGAAAGACGGCAAGCTGACCGAATTCGAGATCGGCCCGGCCGATGCCGGCCTGGCACTGGCAAAGCCGGAAGCCATCAAGGGCGGCGACCCCGCCTTCAATGCCGCCGCGCTGCACCGGCTGCTGGACGGTGAGAAAGGGGCCTATCGCGATATCGTGCTGATGAACGCGGCGGCGGCCCTCATCGTCGCCGGCAAGGTGGGCGACCTGATGGAAGGTGCCGCTCTCGCCGCCACCGCGCTGGACCAGGGCAAGGCGAAGGCAGCGCTTGCGAAGCTGGTCGCCATCACCAACCAAGGCAAGGCGGCATGAGCGACGTTCTGGAGAAAATCTGCGCCGACAAGCGCGACCATATCGCCGCCCGCAAGGCGGTGAAGTCCCTGGCTACTCTTGAGACCGAAGCGAAACAGGCATCCGCGCCGCGCGGCTTCGTGAAGGCGCTGCAGACGGCCAATGCGGCGGGCCGTTACGGGCTGATCGCGGAGATCAAGAAGGCCTCGCCCAGCAAGGGGCTGATCCGCGCCGACTTCGACCCGCCCTCCCTCGCCCGCGCCTATCGCGAGGGCGGTGCGTCCTGTCTGTCGGTGCTGACCGACGAGCCTTATTTCCAGGGCCGGGACGACTATCTGGTCGCCGCCCGCGCGGCGGTGGATCTGCCCTGCCTGCGCAAGGATTTCATGCTGGAGCCCTACCAGATCGTCGAATCACGCGCGCTGGGGGCGGATTGCATCCTGCTGATCATGGCGGCGCTGTCGGACAGCCAGGCGGCGGAACTGGAACAGGCCGCCGTCGATCTCGGCATGGATGTGCTGGTCGAGGTGCATGATGGCGCGGAATTGGACCGGGCGCTGAAGCTGAAATCGCCGCTGCTGGGCGTGAACAACCGCAATCTGAAGACCCTGGCGGTCGATATCGCGACGACGGAACAGCTGGCGGCCCGGGTGCCGGCAGGCAAGATGCTGGTTGCGGAAAGCGGCCTCTACACGCCGGACGACCTCGCCCGGATGGAACGGGCCGGGGCGCGCTGCTTCCTGATCGGCGAATCGCTGATGCGCCAGGCCGATGTGGCCGCCGCGACCCGTGCCCTGCTGACCCGTAACGAGGCGGCGGCCTGACCCATGAGCGGCTTCACCCATTTCGATGCCGAGGGCAAGGCCGTGATGGTCGATGTCTCGGACAAGGACGAGACGGAGCGCGTGGCGACCGCCATCGGCAGCATCACCATGCAGCCGGAAACCCTGGCGCTGATCCTGGAAGGCGGTGTGAAGAAGGGCGACGTGCTGTCGGTCGCGCGCCTTGCCGGCATCATGGGCGCCAAGCGCACGCCTGACCTGATCCCGCTCTGCCATCCGCTGGCGCTGACCTCCGTGAAGGTAGAACTGAAGGCCGATCCCGCACGCAACGCCGTCAATATCGAGGCGACCTGCAAGCTGAAGGGGCGAACCGGGGTGGAGATGGAGGCGCTGACCGCCGTCAGCATCGCGGCGCTGACCGTCTATGACATGTGCAAGGCGGTGGATCGCGGCATGCGCATCGGCGATATCCGGCTGGTCCATAAATCGGGCGGCAAATCAGGAATATACGAGGCGGAACGGTGATCCCCGTCGAGGAGGCACTGGCGAAGATTCTTTCGTCCCTGACGCCACTGGGCGCCGAGGAAGTCTCGGTCGAGGCGGCGCTGGGCCGGGTGCTGGCCGAGGATGTCGCCGCCCGCGTGACGCAGCCGCCCAAGCCGGTTTCCGCCATGGATGGCTATGCCGTGAAGGCGGCGGATGTTGCGAACGTGCCGGCCACTCTGACGGTCATCGGCGAGGCGCCGGCCGGGCGCGGCTATCAGGGCATGGTGGAAAGCGGCCAGGCAGTGCGCATCTTCACCGGCGCGCCGCTGCCGGATGGGGCCGACAGCATCGCCATCCAGGAGGATACCGAGGCCAGCGGCACCAGCGTCACGGTGAAGGAAGCCCCTGCCCCGGGCAATTACGTTCGTCCTGCCGGCCTCGATTTCCGCGCAGGCGATATCGGCATTCCGGCGGGCAAGCTGTTGAATGCGCGCGATATTGGCCTGGCCGCCGGGATGAACCATCCCTGGCTGCGGGTGGTGCGCCGGCCGCGCATCGCCATCCTGGCGACCGGCGACGAGATCGTGCGGCCAGGCGATCCCATCGGCCACGACCAGATCGTCAGCTCCAACGCGCTGGCGCTGTCCGCCTTTGTGCGCGGTGCCGGCGGCGACCCGCTGGTGCTGGGCATCGCGCCTGACGAGATGGACGGGCTGACCCGGATGATCGCCGGCGCGCGCGGTGCCGATTTGCTGGTGACCACCGGCGGCGCCTCGGTCGGCGAACATGATCTCATCCAGACCGTGCTGGGCGAGGCCGGCAGCCTGGATTTCTGGAAGATTGCCATGCGGCCCGGCAAGCCGCTGATGTTCGGCAAGATCAATGACACGCCCGTGCTGGGCCTGCCCGGCAATCCGGTCTCTTCCATGGTGTGCGCCCTGCTGTTCCTGGGACCGGCCATCGCGCGGCTGCTGGGTCAGGCTGCCAAAGGGCCGGAAACCCAGCCGGCCCGACTGGCGGCCGATCTGAAGCCGAATGACCGCCGCCAGGATTACCTGCGCGCCACGCTCACCATCGACGCCGATGGCACGATGCTGGCGATGCCCTTCGCCAAGCAGGACAGCTCGCAATTCTCGCTGCTCACAAAGGCCGGCGGGCTGCTGGTCCGGCCGCCGCATGATCCCGCCCGCAAGGCCGGCGAGACCGTCCAGGTGATTCCCTTCCGCGACAGCTACTTCTGAGTTTTTTCGCGACGGTTAGTGTTCCGCGCTTGACCTGAAACGAGAACAAAACTAAAACACCTACTCAGGTTTTTGTTTTGTTCCATATCTTGTTGCGCTGATGCAGACAGCCGCCATTGCTTGCGGCGCCCCGGCAAAGAGCGTGGCAGACAGGAGGTGCTGGTGCTCACGAAGAAACAGTTCGAACTGTTGACCTTCATCAACCGGCGGCTGAACGAGAGCGGCGTCTCCCCCTCCTTCGACGAAATGAAGGAAGCGCTCAATCTGCGCTCCAAATCCGGCATCCACCGCCTGATCACCGGGCTTGAGGAGCGCGGCTTCATCCGCCGCCTGCCGCACCGCGCCCGCGCGCTTGAGGTTCTGCGCCTGCCGGAGCAGGTTTCGGCGAAGGATACTGGGCGCCAGCCTTCTGAGACGACCGGCAAGCGCTTTACACCGAACGTCATCGAAGGGCATTTCGCCGGGCCGCTTGCGGGTGCCGCCACCGGGCAGGATATCCGGGCCGTGCCGCTGCCGCTCTACGGCAAGATAGCCGCCGGCACCCCAATCGAGGCGCTGCGCGACGAGAGCGCCGCCATCGACGTGCCGCTCAGCCTGCTCGGCAAGGGCGAGCATTACGCGCTTGAGATCGAAGGCGATTCGATGGTCGAGGCCGGCATCCAGGATGGCGACACCGTGATCATCCAGCGCTGCGACACGGCGGAGAATGGCACCATCGTGGTGGCGCTGGTGGACGAGCAGGAAGCGACCCTGAAGCGGCTGCGGCGCAAGGGCGGCTCGATTGCCCTGGAGCCGGCTAATGCGGCCTATGAGACGCGAATTTTCGGGCCGGAGCGGGTGAAGGTGCAGGGCCGGCTGGTCGGGCTGCTGCGTCGCTACTGAGGGCCGTCACGGAGCCTAGCGGTTGCGCTGGGCCGCCGGATCAGGCGACCAGGGCCGGATGCCGCGATCCGCACCGACCGAATCCAGGCGGAGGACTCCATCCTCCAGATAGAGAGCATGGGCGCCATGCCGCCACAGGTCGAACCGGTCCACTACCAGCCGCGCCGACGGGCAGCGCTGGCGGATCGGCACGAGGGCCACGACGATATCGGCGCTGCGGCAATCCTCCGCCAGCGCCTGTGGATCGCGGATAATCGCGACCTTTAGCCTCCCGACCTCTCCGATACAGCCCAACCCGTCACAGGCAATGCCGTCGCGTCCACCGCTGCCGGGGCGCGGCATGGCGATACGCCGTTCCTGCCCGGCACGCTGAAGCCAGTTCTCCGCCGTGAAGGAGGCCGCTCGGACAGAGGAAAAGGCCAGCCCGTTCGTGCCGCGCAACGCAACCAGCTTGGCCTCGCCATCAACTAGTAGCACCGGCTGCGCCGCAACCCAGGGCATTGCAAGGCCGGCCACAACCGGCACTATTCCGGCGAACCGCCAGGCGCGTTGCCAGAGGGCGAGCCACAGCCCGCCGAGCGAGACCGCGAGCAGTGCCGCCGCCGGCATCGCCGGCACCGCCAGCACCGCACCCGGCAGGGCGGATATCCAGGCGCCGACTGCCAGCACGCCATCGATGCCGACGCCCATCGGGGCGAGCGCCAGCCCTTCCAGCCCGAAGGGGAGCAGCAGCAAGGCCAGCACGCCCCACGGCATGATCCAGAAAGCGGTCAGCGGCACCGCGGCCATATTGGCCAGCACGCCATAGAGTGCCACCTGGTTGAAATGATAGGCGGCAAAGGGCAGCGTCCCGGCTGTCGCCAGCACTGAGGTGGCGATCAGGCCAGAGAGATAGAGAAACCCCTGCCGCAACGGTCCCGCTCCGGCGCGAAAGGCCGCAAAGCGCTCCCGGTTCGCCTCATAGAAGGCAACCAGCAGCAGCACGGCGGCAAAGGACATCTGGAAGCTCGGCCCCAGCATCACTTCCGGCGCCAGCAGCAGGATGAAGGCGGCCGCCCAGGCGATCAGCCGCAGCGAGATCGCCACCCGGTCGATTAATACCGCAACCAATACCAGCCCGGTCATCAGGAAGGCGCGCTGTGTCGGCACGGTGGCCCCGGCCAGCAGCAGATAGACGAAGGACGCGGCGAGCGCGGCAAGCGCCGCCCATTTCTTGATCGGCTGGTTCAGCGCCAGCGCCGGCGACAGGGCCATCAGGAAACGCAGCGTGAAGAAAACAGTGCCGGCCACCAGCCCCATATGCAGGCCGGAAATCGCCAGCAGGTGCGCAAGGCCGGAGTCACGCATCGTCTCCAGGGTTTGCTCGGACAGGCCGGAGCGGTCGCCGGTCAGCAGCGCTGCCGCCATGGCCCCTGTCTCGTCCGGCAGGATCGCGCGGATACGCTCCGTGATGGTCCGCCGCAGCCCGTCGACGGCAACCCAGAAGCCGGCGGGCTTGCCCTCCGCCAGCCGCGAAACATCCCCGATGGCATAGCCGACCCCGCCGATCCCCTCGAAATAGGCGTGGCGCTGGAAGTCGAATGCGCCGGGGGCTGAAGGCCCGGGCGGCGGCCGCAGCACGGCGCGCAGGCGTATCCGGTCGCCCAGCGCAATCTCCGGTATCTCCGAGCGCACCACCATCCGCACCCGACGCGGCATTTCATCGGGGGACAGCCGGCCGATCCGTGTGGGCTCCAGGGTCAGCCGCCTGTCGCCGGGCCGCTGCTCGATGCGGACAAGATGCCCTTCCACGATAACCGGCCCGATCTGCCGGTCCAGGAAGAGGGTGCCGGCGGTCTGGCTGCGATATTGCGCCGCCGCGAAACCCAGCGCGAAGGCACAGACCAGCAACGCGAGCAGCCGTCCGTTCAGCGAGCGGTGCAGCAGAACGGCGAGGCCTATCGCGGCCCCCAGCCCTGCTCCGCCCACCCAGAGGGGCGGTTCGGCCTTCAGCAGGAAATAGCCGCCGATGCCGCAGCCCAGCACCACCGGCAGCCAGAGCATCCAGCGCTCGCGTTCGGCCAGGAAGGGCGACGCGATGCCGGAAATCAGGCGTGATGCAGCGCTTCCGGGCACAGTCTCCTGTTGCCCGGCACCTGCCGCGATGCCTTCCTCCTGATGCATTGCGCCTCCCGCTTATGCAGAACACACTAATGCAGGGCGCGCCGCTGCGCATCCCGTAGTATGGCGGCGGCAATCACCACCGGACCGCGAAAGGAAAAGCAGCTTGAGCCTCACGCTTCACGGCTATCGCTACAGCGTCTATGCGCGGATCGTCCGCATGGTCTGCGCCGAGAAGGCCATCGGCTACCGCTGGGTGGAGGTGAACCCGTTTGCCCTGGACCTGCCGGACTCCTATCTAGCCTTGCATCCCTTCAGGCGCGTGCCGGTGCTGGAGCATGATGGCTTCGTGATCTACGAAACGGTCGCGATAAGCCGCTATCTCGATGAGGCGTTTCCGGGCATCTCGCTGCAACCGTCGGCTCCGCGCGACCGGGCACGGCTGGCGCAGATTATCGCCATCATCGATGCCTATGGCTATTGGCCGATGGTCCGTCAGGTCTTCGCGCACCGGGTTTTCCGGCCCTATCTGGGCGAGCCCGCGGATGAGGAGCAGGTTGATGCCGGGATCGCCGCTGCCCGGAAGGTGCTTGCCGCGCTGGAGGCCCTGGCCGGAGACGACGGCTATCTGGCTGGCGACAGGCTGTCCCTCGCCGACCTGCATGCCGCCCCGATGGTGGCCTATTTCACCATGGCCGCCGAGGGCCAGGCTGCGCTGAGTGCCTATCCCCGCCTCACCGCCTGGTGGGGCAATATGAGCAGGCGGCCAAGCCTCACGGATACAGATCCGTTCGCCTGATCTGTGCACGGCGGCACCCTTTGTGCTAAACAGCGGCCACCAATCCGACTGCCCTGGCATTGTCCGCGGCTTTCCATCCAGTACCGGAACCGATTTCGCATGACCGTCGTCACCCGTTTCGCCCCCTCCCCGACCGGCTTCCTGCATATTGGCGGCGGCCGCACGGCCCTGTTCAACTGGCTCTATGCCCGGCATACCGGCGGCAAGTTCCTGCTGCGCATCGAAGATACCGACCGCGCCCGCTCCACCGAGGAAGCGGTCGGGGCGATCTTCGAGGGGCTGAAATGGCTGGGGCTGGACTGGGATGGCGAGGCCGTCATGCAGTTCGCCCGTGCCGGCCGCCATGCCGAGGTCGCGCACGCGCTGCTCGCCCAGGGCAAGGCCTATCGCTGCTACGCCACGCCGGAAGAGCTGGAGGCGATGCGTGAGCAGGCCAAGGCGGAAGGCCGCCCGGTGCGTTATGACGGGCGCTGGCGCGACCGCCCCGAGTCGGAGGCACCGGCCGGCGTAAAGCCGGTGATCCGGCTGAAGGCGCCGCAGAGCGGCCAGACTGTGATCCAGGACCTGGTGCAGGGCGAAGTCACCGTCGCCAACGAACAACTGGACGATTTCGTGCTGCTGCGTGGCGACGGCACGCCGACCTACATGCTGTCGGTGGTGGTGGATGACCACGATATGGGGATCACCCATGTGATCCGGGGCGACGACCATCTGAACAACGCCTTCCGACAGACCCAGCTCTATCAGGCGATGGGCTGGGACGTGCCGGTCTTCGCGCATATCCCGCTGATCCACGGGCCGGACGGCGCCAAGCTGTCGAAGCGCCACGGCGCGCTGGGCGTCGAGGCCTATCGCGATATGGGATTCCTGCCCGAGGCAATGCGCAACTACCTGCTGCGCCTGGGCTGGGGCCATGGCGATGAGGAGATCATTCCGACCGAGAAGGCCATCGAATGGTTCGATCTCGACGCGGTTGGCCGCTCCCCCTCGCGCTTCGACATGGCGAAGCTGGAGAATCTGAACGCGCATTACCTGCGCGAGGCCGATGATGCCAGGTTGGTCGCGCTGATCCAGCCGCTGCTGGCCGAGCGGCTGGGGCAACCTGTGGATGATGCCGGCAAGGCACTGCTGACCGCCGGCATGCCCGGCCTGAAGCCGCGTGCCAAGACGCTGGTCGATCTGGCGGACAGCGCGCTGTTCTATGTCCGCCCGCTGCCCCTGCCTTTCACCGACAAGGCGGCTGCCTTGCTGACGGATGAGGCCCGGCAGGTGCTGGCGAAGCTGGCCACGGCGCTGGAAGGCCAGGCAGACTGGAGCGAAGCCGCGCTTGAGGAGCGCGTGCGCAGCTTTGCAGAAACCGAGACGCTGAAGCTGGGGGCCGTCGCGCAACCCTTGCGTGCCGCGCTGACCGGCTCCACCATGTCGCCCGGCATTTTCGACGTGCTGGCGGTACTGGGACGCGATGCCGCAATCGCGCGTATCCGCGCGGCTGTAGGGGGGAATTGACCGGCCCTGCGCGCAGCGCAGTACTACTGCTGCGCTAAGTCCTCGCCAAACCGACTGCGGGTCAATATATTGCAACGCAATACAAGGCCGGTGGCCGTCTAAACCCTCGCCTGAGGGACCGAAGAAAGGGGAGTTCTCAAGAATGACCGCCAATAGTCTGAAGCCGATCAAGCTTGTCGATCCGAACAAGGATAAGTCGATCGAGCTGCCGTTGATCCCCGGGTCCGTCGGGCCTGAGGTGATGGATATCCGCAAGCTGTATGCCGAAACCGGCTACTTCACCTACGATCCGGGCTTCACCTCTACTGGCTCCTGCGAATCCAAGATCACCTATATCGACGGCGATCAGGGCGTGCTGCTGCACCGCGGCTATGCCATCGAGGATCTGGCCGCGAACTGCGACTTCCTGGAGGTCGCCTATCTGCTGATGAATGGCGAGCTTCCCAACCCTGATGAAAAGGCCAAGTTCGAGCACGACATCACCTATCACACGATGGTGCACGAGCAGATGGCCAACTTCTTCCGGGGCTTCCGCCGTGACGCGCACCCGATGGCCATCATGTGCGGCGTGGTCGGCGCCATGTCCGCCTTTTACCATGACTCGACGGATATCGAGGATCCGCGACAGCGGATGATCGCCTCCTACCGGCTGATCGCCAAGATGCCGACCATCGCCGCCATGGCGTACAAATACTCCGTCGGCCAGCCCTTCATGTATCCGCTGAACAAGCTGAGCTACGCGCAGAACTTCCTGCAGATGACCTTCGGCGTACCGGCCGAGCCCTATATCGATAATCCCGTCCTCTCCAAGGCGATGGACAAGATTTTCATCCTGCATGCCGACCATGAGCAGAACGCCTCGACCTCGACGGTGCGTCTGGCCGGCTCGTCCGGCGCCAATCCGTTCGCCTGCATCGCGGCGGGCATCGCCTCACTGTGGGGCCCCTCGCATGGCGGCGCCAACGAGGCGGTGCTGAACATGCTGGGCGAGATCGGCGATGCGAAGAACATCCCGGAATATGTGAAGCGCGCGAAGGACAAGAACGACCCGTTCCGCCTGATGGGCTTCGGCCACCGGGTCTACAAGAACTACGACCCGCGCGCCAAGGTGATGCAGCAGACCTGCCACGAGGTGCTGAAGGAACTCGGCGTGAAGGACGAGCCGCTGCTCGACATCGCCATGGAGCTGGAGAAGATCGCGCTGGAGGACGAGTACTACGTTGAGAAGAAGCTCTATCCCAACGTCGATTTCTATTC
>NZ_JAKUSO010000063.1:0-20506 GCF_022449305.1 Oceanibaculum sp.
TGGACGAGTATGTAGATGCCTTCACCTTCACCCGGTTCGAGCCGTCGGGCATGGTCGAGGGCAATGACGCAATCAAGATGGCGACTTCCATCCTGGACTATATCTTCCGGGAACTGGCGGTCAGCTATCTGGGCCGCACCGACCTTGCCCATGCCGAGCCGGCCGATCTGGCGCCGGATACGGTGGGGCGCGGCACCGGCGATGCGACCCGCGCGGAGGACGAGGCGCTTGCCGCCGTCGAGCGGGTGACCAGCCGCGGCTTCGTGCGCAACAACCTCGTCGTGTTCACCGGCGGCCTGACGGAAACCGCCAAGGCCAACGGCACCAACGGCTATCACGCCCACGGACACGACCATCATGCGCATGGCCACGATCATGGCCTCGCCACGACCACCACGCGAACCACGGCGGCGGTGTCGGTCAGCCAGGAAGTGATCGAGGCGGTGGACGCCAAGTTCGACAAGATCCGCGAGGCGCGCATGAAGGGCTATGAAGGCGACAGCTGCCCGGAATGCGGCAACTTCACGCTGGTGCGCAACGGCACCTGCCTGAAGTGCGACACCTGCGGCGGCACCACCGGCTGCTCGTAAGGCGCGGGGACGAATTTCCGGCGACGCAGCAGCCCCTTATTGCCTCCTCTGTCGTCACTGGATGGGGGCCGCCAGAATGGCGGCCCCCTTTTTCGTTGCCCGGCTTTTTTCGCAGCGATTTGATTTTCAAGCCATTTTCCGCATAACGGAATTATATTGCGCAGCAGCATCCGAATCCGCCATTGCGCGGGGCCATGCTTCCCCTATTTTAGAAGCAGGAACCGAGGAAAACCCTTCCCGCATTGGGGTATGGAGGCGTGTCCTGGCCAAGGGACGCAAACAAGGCTGGTTGACCCGATTTATGCGGACGGCGCGCATGAAGCTCGTCGTGCCGATGAAGCGCGTCGGTTCCCAGCACCCGCCGGAATATACCGCGCGCGCGGTCGGCGTCGGTCTTGCCTGGGCCTTCACGCCGCTGGTCGGCGCGCAGATGTTCACCGTCTTCCTGACCTGGCTGATCGCCCGCCGCTTCAAGTGGGAGTTCAGCCTGATCGTCTCGGCGGCCTGGACATGGATCACCAATGTGGCGACGCTGGTGCCGTCCTATTACCTGTTCTATGTGACTGGCGAATTCCTGCTCGGCCGCGACGGGCACAACACCGGCTATGACCAGTTCGCCCAGCAGTATGAGAGTGAAGCCGCTGCAACGGCGACCAGCTGGTGGGATTCGGTGCTGGGCTTCGCCGACATGATGACAAGCTGGGGCCAGTCAATGCTGGTCGGCTGCATCCCCTATGTAATCTTTTTTGGCCTGGTCGGCTACAAGCTGTCGCTGATCTTCGTTGTCCGCCACCGTGCGGCCAAGAAGGAACGGCAGGCACAGCGCCGCAAGCTGCGGCTGGACGCGGTGAAGCAGACCGTCGCCAGCACGCTGGAAGCCCGCGGCCAGAGGGATTATGGTGCCCTTCGCAACGAACAGTGACGGCAGCCGTCGCCACTGATTCCTGACGACAGAAACGAACGAGGATTTGCCATGTCCGGACGTATCGACGCCCGCCTGAAGGAACTCGGCATCGAACTGCCTGCCGCCGCAGCACCTGCGGCCAACTACGTGCCCTATGTGGTCAGCGGCAACATGATCTTCGTCTCCGGCCAGATCCCGGTCCTGAACGGCGATATCAAGTTCAAGGGCAAGGTCGGCACCGACATCACCGTCGAGCAGGGCCAGCAGTCCGCCCGGCTGTGCGCGCTGAACCTTATCGCCCAGGCCCGCCAGGCCGCCGGCGGCGATCTCGACCGCATCGCCCGCGTGGTGAAGCTGGGCGGCTTCGTGGCCTGTGAGGCCTCTTTCACCGACCAGCCGGAAGTCATCAACGGTGCGTCGGACCTGATGGTGCAGGTCTTCGGCGATGCCGACCGTCATGCCCGCTTCGCGGTCGGCGCCAATGTGCTGCCGCGCAATGTGGCGACCGAGGTCGAGGCGATCTTCGAACTCGCCTAAGCCTTCCCGGTTACCCCTTCAGGGCTTTAAACAACAGCTCCACGGCCCGCCGCGCCTCGGCTTCGAGGTGCTGGCGGTCCTGTATCTGGTCGCGGACAGTCAGCGCCGTCCGCCCTTCCTCATGCACCAGATCGTTACGCCGGTTGCGCAGCCACACATAATCGCGCCCGAAGCGGATATCGTTCAGCGCGATCCCGGTCTCCTCCCCCGCCAGCTCGCGGTCGGCAAGGTCGGCGTCCAGCACGGTCTGCGCCAGGATGATGGCGGCCGCCCAGGCGCCGGCGCAGAAGGAAAGCTGCAGGTCGATCAGCAGCGCCTCCGCCTGCGCGCCTATGGGTATGGGCGCGCCGATAGCCGTATCCTCATCCCCCAGCGCGTCATCCAGCCGGCGCTGGAACCAGGCCTGGCGTTCCTGCCAGAGGCGTTGCGAGGGTGCTGCGAGAAGGGGCTGGATATCCATGCGGTTCCTACGCCGTCGGCAGCTGCTCGAAGCCGGTGCCGACATCGGTCGGGGCAGTCTCGGTCACGATGACCTCATCCACGCGGGCGGCAGGCGGGCCCTTCCGGCAGGCTTCGATCATCGCCTCGACGGCCGAGGCCGGCCCGACCAGCACCGCCTCCACCGAGCCATCCCGGCGATTGCGTACCCAGCCGCGCAGGCCCAGCGCCTGCGCCTCGCGCACCGTCCAGGCGCGGTACCAGACCCCCTGGACCCGGCCCTGAATCGACAGACTGACTGCCTGCTCCTGCATGGCTATCCCCGGATGGCTTTGTCTAACTCAGGCGGCACAGCGACAGGAAGAGCGTTGCCGCCTCGATATCGCGCATCAGCAGCGCGCGGCGCTTGCGCGCCTCCTCATCCTCGCCCCATTGCTCGATCTGGAAAGTCTCGTCGAGCTGCGAGGTCGAAAACGCCTCCTCCGCGGAAATCCGGCCATGCCGTACCGCCAGCGCCACGATCAGCGAGCCGCAGGACGCCGTGAGGCTGGCCAGCGCTGTCAGCTCCAGGTCGGACAGGGCGTCCAGCGCCCGGCGCACACCGATCAGTGCCGGTTCCGGCTGGCGCGCCGGCATGATGCCGGCGGTCACCTGGAACGGTGCCTCGAAGGTCTCGTTCGCCCAGTCCAGCAGCGGCTGCCAGGTCGCCACCTGCCGGGCCACCAGATCCTCCGGCTCCTCCGCGTGATAGCAGAGCAGGTCGGTCTCGGCATAGCCGACCAATTCCTCGATCACCGCCGCGCGTTCCTTGGAGACTCGGTCGATGGCGGTCGCGGCAAGCTGCGTCAGTGGCATGTCGGCCGGCCTGATCTCCTCGGCCTGCGCCTGCCATTCGGCGGCAATCGCCTCGGCCAGTGCCGCCGTCGGCAGTACCATCTCCGCCTTGGCCGGCGTGCGGATCGGCTTGCCATCCAGCGTGACGCGATGGCCGTCCACCGCCGAGGCGATGCCGGCCTGCTTGTAGAAACGCTTCAAAGACCCCTCTCCTATCGGCCGAGCAGATTCTTGAACAGGCCGGGGATGCTACCCGGCTGCTGCTGTTGGTCCTGCTGCTGAGTACCACCGCTACTGCCGCTCTTGCCAGCGTCCGGATTGTCCAGATTGGCGATGGCCTGCGCACAGGGGCTCTCGCCACTGCCGGAGGACAGGAACGGCACCAGCAGGCCCAGCGGGTTCACCATGGTGCCGGCCACGGCACCGGCGACGCCGGTCGCCAGCGCCACCGGGTCCGGCGAGAAGCTGGGGTTGGCGAAGCTGCCGCTGATCAGGATCGGCGTCGCCAGGCTGATGAGGCTCTTATCCTTCGGCGAGGGCGTTAGCTTCATGTCCAGCTGTTCCGTCCCCAGATTGGCCGTGCCGGTGCCGACGATGGTGACACGGCTGGTATCCATCAGCATGACGCGGTTGGTGGCCACGCCCTTGGCAATATCGATGCGGGTGACGATGCAGTTCAGGTTGGCTTCCTGCGCCGTGTTGCCGGGCAGCAGCTTCGGCACCAGATCGGCGGCAATAAGCTCGAAATACTTACTGTTGACCGTGCCGTCCTGCAGGATATTGCGGATCTGACCGTCCAGGCTGGCGGCGATGGCGCGTGGGCTTGCCCCACGTCCAGCCAGCTGCCAGCTGGCATCGGTGTTGGCCGTCAGCATGTCGCTGTCGGCGGCGGCTTTCAGCAGCGCGCCCATATCCAGCTTCTCGACCTTGCCCTCGACGGTCAGCTGCGGCGTCTGGCCGGCGGCATTCAGCCGCAAATTCTGCTCGATCTTGCCGCCGAAGGCGGTCAGCACCAGCGGCTTCAGGTTCAGGTCGCCATTGGCCAGAGACAGCTTCGCCGACAGGTCGGTCATCTCGCCATTCTTCAGCAGCACCTTCGCCGCCTTGTAGTCGAGAGTGGCGTCGAACGATTTCAGCGCGTCCAGCGGCAGAGGATCGTTCGGAATGACGCGGCCATCGCCGCCGGCAACGGGCGCAGCACTTGCAGAAGCGCCCTCATCACCACCGATGAAAGGCGCCAGGTCGAGCGCATCGCTGGCGAGCGACCCGGTAAGCGCGGGCCGGGTACCGCCCAGCTTCACCGACAGGCCGCCAGCCAGATCAGTGCGGCCCAGCTTCAGCGACAGCGGCTCCAGCTTCAGCGCCTTGCCGTCGCCCGAGACCTGCGCCTTCAGATCGAAGGCACCGAGTTGCGGCAGATCGCCTGCGACCGGCTTCAGTCCTGAGAAATCCTTGCCGCTGGCGGAGAGCGAGAGGTTGAACGGCCCGGTAGCACTGGCCGCCGCCGTCCCGGAGAGTGCCAGGTCGATGCCGAGCGCGCGGCCTTCCAGATCGATGGGAACCGGACGACCCGTCGTCAGCGCGTCGATGCTGCCGACCGTGCCGGACAGCGCCGCCGCCATTTCCTGATACTGGATATCGAGATCGAGCTTGTTGAGATTGCCCGACGGTTCGAGCGCCAGGCGGTTCACCGTCAGCTTCTGTTCAGTGCCGGCGGCGGCATCTTTCAGCACCAGCACGCTGCGCTCGATGGTCAAGTCGCGGAAGGCGATATCTGCCCCGCCGCCGCCCGTCTCACCCGACTGCGCGCCACTCTGGCCGGCCGGCTTCGCCTCGCCGAACTGCCAGTTGCCACGCCCCTGCCGGTTGGTCTCCAGCAGGATGTCGGCGTCGCGCACAACCAGCTCGCGGATATCGACCTGGCCGCTGATGAGCGGCAGCAACGCCACCGAAACCTGCAGTTCGCCGATGCGCGCCATCTCCGGACGGCTACCCCATTCGGCGTTGGAGAAGGTCACCGATTTGGCACCCAGTACCGGCGTCAGCGAGATGCCGACATCGAGGTCGCCGGCAATGGCGAGCGTCCGTCCGGTGGAAGCCGAAACCTGCTCCGCGATCTGCCGCTTCACATCCTCGGAATCGATGGATTTGACGACGACAACCACCGCGACAACCAGTGCGATGAGCAGGACGCCGACGATCTTGGCGATGGTCTTCAGGCGCATGGTCAGTCCTCCCGGTTTAGCAGGGTGGCGGCCAGTGCTGGATAGTCATGCACCAGATGGTGCGCCCCGGCGGCCTGCAGCATCTCCGCCGAATGGTACCCCCAGGACACGCCAACGGCCAGAGTGCCGGCCGCCCGTGCCATCTCGATATCGTAGCTGGTATCGCCGATCATCACCGTATCCGCCGCTTCCACGCCGATTTCCGACATGGCGGAGGTCAGCATGAAAGGGTGCGGTTTGCCCGGCCCGTCATCGGCGGTGCGCAGCACCACGAAGCGGTCGCGCAGCCCGTGCATGTCCAGTACCGCAAGCAGGCCGCGCTTTGCCTTGCCGGTGGCGATGCCCAGCAGCCAGCCAGCGGCGGCCAGCCTGTCCAGTGTTTCAACGACGCCGGGATAGAGCGGTTCCCAATGGTCGGGCCGGTGGCGCATTTCGAAGAAGACTGACCTGTAGGCCTCGGTCAGCCCGTCATGCAGCGCGTCATCGCCATCCGGGGCCAGCCGCGCCAGCGCCTGGCGCAGCGGCAGGCCGATACCAGTGCGCACCAGCTCCGCCGGCGGGGGCGGCAGATCGTGGCGGGCGAACGCGGCCTGCGCCGCCGCCACAATGTGATGCTGGCTGTCAACCAGCGTGCCGTCGCAGTCGAAGACCGCGAACTTCAGGGCAGTGGCGGACATGGCCGTCAGGCCAGCTTGCTTTTCAGCAGCTCGTTCACCATCCCCGGATTGGCCTTACCCTGGCTGGCCTTCATCACCTGGCCGACGAAGAAGCCGAACAGCTTGTCCTTGCCCGACTTGTATTCCGCCACCTTGTCCTGGTTGGCGGCCAGCACCTCGTCGATCACCTTCTCGATGGCGCCGGTGTCGGAGACCTGCTTCAGCCCCTTCTCCTCGATGATCGCATCGGCATCCTTGCCGGTCTCGAACATTTCGGCGAACACGTCCTTGGCGATGCGGCCGGAGATCGTGCCGTCCTTGATGCGGGCGATCATCTTGCCCAGCGAATCGGCCGAGACCGGGCTGTCGGCGATGTCCTTGCCGGCAGTGTTCAGCTGGCCGAACAGTTCGGTGATGACCCAGTTGGCTGCCAGCTTGGCGTCGCCGCTGGATGTGACGACCTTCTCGTAGAAGCCGGAGGTTTCCTGCTCCGCCACCAGCACGCCGGCATCATAGGCCGACAGGCCGTAATCCTGCATGAAGCGCTGCTTCTTCGCATCCGGCAGTTCCGGCAGGCTGGCCTTGATCGCCGCGATCCGCTCCTCGGTCAGAACCAGCGGCAGCAGGTCGGGATCGGGGAAATAGCGGTAATCATGCGCATGTTCCTTGGAGCGCATGGAGCGGGTCACCCCCTGGCGCGAATCGAACAGGCGGGTTTCCTGATCGATGATGCCGCCCTCCTCGATCACCTCGACCTGGCGGCGCGCCTCATACTCGATGGCCTGCTTCACGAAGCGGATCGAGTTCACATTCTTGATTTCGCAGCGCGTGCCGAAGGGATCGCCGGCCTTGCGCACCGACACGTTGGCGTCGCAGCGCATGGAGCCTTCCTCCATGTTGCCGTCGCAGGTGCCGAGATAGCGCAGGATGGCACGCAGCTTGGTGAGATAGGCCGCCGCCTCGTCGCCCGAGCGCAGATCCGGCTTGGAGACGATCTCCATCAGCGCCACGCCGGAGCGGTTCAGGTCGATGTAGCTCTTGCTCGGATGCTGGTCGTGCAGGCTCTTGCCGGCATCCTGCTCCAGATGCAGCCGCTCGATGCCGATTTCCCGGGTCGTGCCGTCCGGCAGGTCAACCAGCACGATGCCCTCGCCGACGATCGGCTTCTCGTATTGCGAGATCTGATAGCCCTGCGGCAGGTCGGCATAGAAGTAGTTCTTGCGGGCGAACACGCTGGTCCGGTTGATCGCCGCATTCAGGCCGAGGCCGGTCTTGATCGCCTGATCGACGCAGACCTTGTTGATGACCGGCAGCATGCCCGGCATCGCCGCATCGACGAGGCTGACCTGGCTGTTCGGCTCCGCGCCGAAGGCCGCCGAGGCACCGGAGAACAGCTTGGCGTTGGAGGTGACCTGCGCGTGCACTTCCAGGCCGATGACGACCTCCCAGGTGCCCGTGCGTCCCTCGATCAGCAATCCGCTCATGCTCTTATTCTCCCGCCAGGAAGGCCGGCTTCGCGCCGAACGCGGCAGCCTTCTCGATCACCCGTCCGACCTTCAGCACCGTCTCCTCGTCGAAGGCCTTGCCCAGCACCTGCAGCCCCAGCGGCAGCCCGTCGGTGGAAACGCCCGACGGTACAGAGAGGCCCGGAATACCGGCCAGGTTCGCCGGCACGGTGAACACGTCCTGCATGTACATGGCGACCGGATCGTCCATCTTCTCGCCGATGGCGAAGGCCGCCGAGGGCGAGGTCGGCGTCAGGATGACGTCGCACTGCTGGTAGGCCTTGCGGAAATCCTCGGCGATCAGCGTGCGGATCTTCTGCGCCTTCAGGTAATAGGCGTCGTAATATCCCGCCGACAGCACATAGGTGCCGATCAGCACGCGGCGCTTCACCTCCGCTCCGAAGCCGGCGGCGCGGCTGTTCTCATAGAGACCGTCCAGCGTGTCGCCCGCGACGCGCAGCCCGTAGCGCACGCCGTCATAGCGCGCCAGGTTGGACGACGCCTCCGCCGGCGCGATGATGTAGTAGGTCGGCAACGCGTGCTTGGTGTGCGGCAGGCTGACCTCGACCGGCTCCATGCCCGCCGCCTTCAGCCAGTCGATGCCCTGCTGCCACTGCTGCTCGATCTCGGCCGGCATGCCCTCGACGCGATACTCCTTCGGGATGCCGACACGCAGCCCCTTCACCGAGCCTTCCAGCGCAGCGCGGTAATTCGGCACGGCGATATCGACCGAGGTGGAATCCTTCGGATCATGCCCCGCCATGACGCCCAGCATGACCGCCGCGTCGGTGACGCTGCGGGTCATCGGCCCGGCCTGATCCAGCGAGGAGGCGAAGGCGACGATGCCCCAGCGCGAGCAGCGGCCATAGGTCGGCTTCAGCCCGACGATGCCGGTGAAGGAAGCCGGCTGGCGGATCGAGCCGCCGGTATCCGTGCCGGTCGCGGCGATGGCGGCATGCGCGGCCACGGCAGCCGCCGAGCCGCCCGAGGAGCCGCCGGGCACCAGCGGGCGGTTGTCGCCCGGCTTGCGCCAGGGGCTTTCCACATTGCCGAAATGGCTGGTGATGTTGGCCGAGCCCATGGCGAACTCGTCCAGATTCAGCTTGCCCAGCATGACCGCACCGGCGTCCCACAGCTTCTGCGTGACAGTCGATTCATAGGTCGGCGTGAAGCCTTCCAGAATGTGGCTGCCCGCCGTGGTCTGCACGCCCCTGGTGCAATACAGATCCTTGATGCCAAGCGGCAGCCCGTCCATGGCGCCGGCATCGCCCTTGGCGCGCCGCGCGTCGGACGCCTTCGCCATGTCGAGCGCCTGTTCCGGCGTCTCCACGATATAGGCGTTCAGGTGGCGCGCCTGCTCCATCGCCTTCACATAGGCGCCGGTCAGCTCAGCGCTGGAGAAATCCTTCTTGGCGAGGCCGTCCAGTGCCTCCGCCATCGTCAGTCCGGTAAGAGACGCCATTATTCGACCACCTTCGGCACCACGTAATAGCCATGCGCCGCTTCCGGCGCGTTCGCCAGCACATCCTCCTGGATGTTGCCGTCCGTCACGGCGTCCTCGCGCTCGGGCAGCAGCCGCTCGACGACGCTGCTCATCGGCTCGACGCCGTCGGTATTCACGGCCTGCAATTGCTCGATCCAGTCCAGGATGCCGGACAGCTCCTTGGTATAGAGGTCCAGCTCTTCCTCGTTGAGTTTAATGCGCGCCAGGCGGGCGACATTCGCGACGGTGGCCTTGTCCATCGACATGCTGTAAGTCTTCCTCGCGGAAACGGCGGAAAGCCGCAGGATTCAGGGATTCATGAAACGCGGCGGAAAGTAGCACCGGGCATGACGCACCGCAACCCCGACACCCCAATTCCGGAAACGCCGGGAACGGCCATCGCCCGTCTGATCGCCGGGCTGAAACCGCGCCAGCGGCTGCTGGGGCTGGATGTCGGCTCCACCACCATCGGCCTGGCGATTTCCGACTTCAGCCAGGCCATCGCCACGCCGCTGGAAACCATCGCCCGCACCAAGCTGATGAAAGATATCGAGGCGCTGCGGAAGATCGTCAAGGAACGCGAGGTCGGCGCGCTGGTGATCGGCCTGCCGGTCAGCATGGACGGCACCGAGGGGACGCGCTGCCAGTCCACCCGGCAGTTCGCCCGCAACATCGAGCCGCTGGGCCTGCCCTATGGCTTCTGGGACGAACGCCTGTCCACCGCCGCCGTTACCCGGCTGATGATCGACGCCGACATGACCCGCAAGCGGCGCGGCGAGCTGGTGGACAAGATGGCCGCCGCCTACATCCTGCAAGGCGCACTGGACGCGGCGCGGCAGGCACGTTAAGCCGTCATCCCATGTCTTCCGTCCTGCCGGCCCTTGGCCCCATCTTCCTGATCATCCTGCTCGGCGCGCTGCTGCGGCGCGGGCTGATGGCGCATCTTGGCCTCACCAACGGCTTCTGGGACGCGGCGGAGCGGCTGACCTACTTCATCCTGTTCCCGGCCATGCTGCTGACCCGCACCGCGACCGCCAGCATCGGCGATCTGCAGGTGGTGCCGATGGCCGCCGCGCTGACCGCGCCGATCCTGCTTATGATCGGCGGCCTGCTGGTGATGCGCGAGCGCATCCCCATCGACACGCCGGGCTTCACCTCCATCCTGCAGGGCACGATCCGGCCGAACATTTATGTCGCGCTGGCCGCCGCAGGCGGGCTCTACGGTGCCGCCGGCAACACGCTGGTCGCCATCGCCATCGGCGTGGTCGTGCCGTTCGTGAACGTGCTTTGCGTGGTGCTGCTGACGCGGCTGATCGGCACTGCCGACCCGGGGCCGCGCGCGCTGGCGAAGGCGCTGGCCAGCAACCCGATCATCCTGTCGGTCTGCGCCGGGCTGGTGCTGAACGCGCTGGGCATCGGGCTGCCGCCGGTGATCGGCCCGACGCTGGACATCATCGGCAAGGCCGCCCTGCCGCTCGGCCTGCTCTGCGTTGGTGCAGGGCTGAATTTCAGCGCGCTGAAGGCCGGCCGCACCGGCATCGTACTGGCCACCCTGCTGAAGCTGCTGGGCCTGCCGCTGCTGGCGGCGCTGGCCTGCCTTGCCTTCGGGGTCGAGGGGGTGACCGCCAAGGTGACGATCCTGTTCAGCGCGGCTCCGGCGGCGGCTTCCTCCTACATCCTCGCCCGGCAGCTGGGCGGCGACCATCAGCTGATGGCCGGCATCCTGACCGTGCAGGTGATCGCTGCCGCCGCAACCCTGCCCCTCATCGTCATGGCGCTGCTGTAGGCTTGACGCCCCCTTCCGGTTCGGCCACCGTCGCGGACCTGTAATCGACCCAAACATCCGGCGGCATTCCATGAGCACCCCTACTCCCGGCGCGACCCCCGGTCCGATCCCCGGTCCCTTGGCCGGCATCCGCGTCTTCGACCTGACCCGCATCCTGGCCGGCCCCAGCGCCATGCAGCTGCTGGGCGACCTTGGCGCCGACATCATCAAGATCGAGCGGCCGGGACAGGGCGACGACACGCGCAAATGGGGCCCGCCCTACATCAAGGATGCCGAGGGCAACGACACCACGGAGAGTGCCTATTACCTGTGCGCCAACCGCAACAAGCGGTCGGTGACGCTGGATATCTCGAAGCCCGAGGGGCAGGCGCTGGCGAAGAAGCTGATCGCCCAGTGCGACGTGCTGGTGGAGAATTACAAGACCGGAGGCCTCGCCAAATACGGGCTGGATTATGCCAGCCTGAAAAAGGAATTCCCGCGCCTGGTCTATTGCTCGGTCACCGGCTTCGGCCAGACCGGCCCCTATGCGGAGCGCGCCGGCTACGATTTCGTGGCGCAGGGGCTGGGCGGCATCATGTCGATCACCGGCGAGGTCGAGGGCGAACCGGTGAAGGTCGGTGTCGGCATCGCCGACCTGATGTGCGGCATGCATTCCGCCGTCGCCATCCTGGCAGCGCTGCGCCACCGCGACGCTACCGGCGAGGGCCAGCATATCGATGCCTGCCTGCTGGACACCCAGGTCTCCTGGCTGGTGAACGAGGCAACCAACTATCTGGTCTCCGGCCAGGTGCCGGTGCGGCGCGGCAACGCGCACCCCAACATCGTGCCCTATCAGGTGTTCAAGGCTTCGGACGGCTACATCATCCTGGCCTGCGGCAATGACGGGCAGTACCAGCGCTTCTGTGACTTTGCCCAGGTCAACCATCTTGCGAGCGACCCGCGCTTCCTGACCAACCCGGACCGTATCCGCAACCGAGAAGAACTGATCCCGCTGATCCAGGCGGTCACCGCCACCCAGCCGGTCTCTTACTGGGTGGACGGGCTGGAGCGCTGCAACGTGCCGTGCAGCCCGGTGAACCGCATCGACCAGGTGTTCGAGGACCCGCAGGTGAAGGCGCGCGACCTGACCGTGCAGATGGACCATCCGCTGTCACCCGACCCGGTGACGATGCTGGCCTATCCGCTGAAGCTGTCGGGCACGCCCGCGACCTACCGGCTGCCGCCGCCGTTGCTGGGCCAGCATACCGACGACATCCTGTCGGATATGCTGAATATGAAGGCGGAGGATATCGCCGCCCTGCGCGAGAAGGGCGGGGTTTAACCCACACGACCGAGGAGAGCCGTCATGCTGGTGAAGCACAATCCGAAGAGTGTTCCGGCCCCGGTCGGCAGCTATGTGCAGATGGTTGAGGTGCGCGACCGTCCGCGCTGGCTGCATATCTCCGGCCAGGTCGGCGTGACGCCGGACGGCACCCTGCTGCAAGGCTTCGAGGCGCAGTGCGAGCAGGCGCTGAAGAACCTCGTCGCCTGCCTGGAAGCCGCCGGCATGAGCCTGGACGATCTGGTGAAGGTCACCATTCTGATGACCCGGCAGGAAGATGTGCCGGCCTACCGCGCCGTGCGCAAGCGCGTGCTGGGCGATGCCCAGATCGCCTCCACCCTGATGATCGTGGCGGGCCTCGTCACCCCGGACTTCCTGATCGAGATCGAGGGCGTCGCCGCCGGCGTGTGAGCCCTATTTCTTCGGCGCAGGCTGGAAGAACAGCAGCTGGATCAGCCGGCCATTCTCCGGCGTGGTGCCGAATTCGATGCCGCTGGTGTGCCACAGGAAGGGGCGGAACAGGACGCAGCGGTTGAAGCGCATCGGCAGCGTCAGGATCTTCTCCCATTTCGACAGGTCGTTGCCGTCCCGCCCGATGATCGTGTCCACCGCTGTCTGGCGCGTCGGCATCCCATAGACGCGCTGTGCCTCCTCGTCGCTGACCGGCGCGCGCTCGGTGCCGAATTCCTTGTGCCGGTAGAACTCCGTCCCGCCCTGGCAATGTTCCGGCAGGGTGAGATAGACGATGCCGGCCCACACGCAGTTCGGATCGACATGGATTTCCGCCGGGCGCGGGTCGCCGGCCAGCGCGATGCGGCACCGGCCATGCGCCATGCGGCGGTTGCCGACGACCGGCTCATGCAGGATCTGGCTGAACATCCGGTCGGTTTCCGGCGGCAGCATCGATTCCCGCGAATTCTTGCCGGGGTAGAACACGGTCCCTTCCGGCTTCGGGTAGGTCATGGAGAGCGCCTGTGCGCGGACCTCCAGCGCGTTGGTGTAGAAATCGTCGATGATGATGGTGTTCAGCAGCACGGTAGCACCTGCGAGAAAGCCCCTGGAAGCGGGCTGATACAGCAGAACGGTTACCGTTTTACGAGGGTTCCCGGCATTGCGGATTTTCGGGGCGCGGCATCGGAAAGCGCCGCTTGCGGCGGGCCTGCGCTCTGCCTATAGTCCCGGCTCATGACCGCCGATACAGATGCCCCTGCCGAACCCTGCGCCTTCTACCGCTACCGCCATTTGCTGGGCATCGAAGGGCTCCACCCGCCGGAGATCGCCGGTCTCCTGGACCTCGCCGATTCCTATGTCGAGCAGAGCCGCCGGCCGGAGAAGAAATCCGCTATCCTGCGCGGCCGCACGCTGATCAACCTGTTCTTCGAGAATTCGACGCGCACCCGCACCAGCTTCGAGCTGGCCGGCAAGCGACTGGGCGGCGATGTCATCAACATGTCGGTCGCCTCCTCCTCGGTGAAGAAGGGCGAGACACTGATCGACACGGCCATGACGCTGAACGCCATGCATTGCGACGTGCTGGTCATCCGCCATGGCGAATCGGGGGCGGTGAAGCTGCTGTCGGAGAAGGTGAACTGCGCCGTCATCAATGCCGGCGACGGCAGCCATGAGCACCCGACACAGGCGCTGCTGGACGCGCTGACCATCCGCCGCCGCAAGGGCAGGATCGACGGGCTGCAGGTCGCCATCTGCGGCGATGTCGCGCACAGCCGCGTCGCACGCTCCAACATTCATCTGCTGACCACCATGGGCGCGCGCGTGCGCGTGATCGCGCCGCCGACGCTGCTGCCTACCGCCATCGACCGGCTGGGTGTGGAGGTGTTCCACGACATGCGCGAGGGGCTGGCCGGCTGCGACATCGTGATGATGCTGCGCCTGCAGACCGAGCGGATGAAGAGCGCCTATGTCCCCTCGCAGCGGGAATATTTCCATTTCTTCGGGCTGGATTACGAGAAGCTGGGCCTCGCCAAGCCGGATGCCCTCATCATGCATCCGGGGCCAATGAATCGCGGTGTGGAGATCGATACCGACGTGGCCGACGATATCGACCGCTCGCTGATCCACCAGCAGGTGGAGATGGGCGTGGCGGTCCGCATGGCCTGCCTGGACGTGCTGGCGCAGAACCACGCCGCCTTCCTGGCCAACAAGCCGAACAGCCCGAAATCGGGGACTGGCCTTAAATGAGCAAGCGCATCCTGTTCAAGAACGCCCGGCTGATCGACCCGGCCAGCCGGCTGGACCGGCCCGGCGACCTGCTGGTCGAGGGCGAGGCCATCGCCGGCTTCGGCACGCTGGATGGCGCGACCGCTGACCAGGTGATCGATTGCGGCGGCAAGGTGCTGATGCCGGGGCTGGTCGATATGCGCGTGCAGATCCGCGAGCCCGGCGAGGAGCACAAGGAGAACCTGACCAGCGCCGCCCATGCGGCGGCGGCCGGCGGCATCACCAGCCTGGCCATGCTGCCCAACACCCAGCCGGTGATCGACGACCAGTCGCTGGTGGAATTCATCGCCCGCGAGGCGCGCAAGATCGGCCTGGTGAAGATCTTCCCCTACGCCGCCGCGACGCGCGGGCTGCAGGGCAAGGAACTGACCGAGATGGGCCTGCTGACCGGCGTCGGCGCGGTCGGCTTCAGCGATGGGGTGAAGGCAATAGCCAGCGCGCAGGTCATGCGGCTGGCGCTGTCCTACGCCCGGACTTTCGGCCAGCTGATCGTGCAGCACCCGGAAGAACCCAGCCTCACCAACGAGGCCGGCATGAATGAAAGCGAATGGGCGACGCGCCTGGGCCTGCCCGGCATACCGGCCGCCGCCGAGACCATCATGGTGGAGCGCGACCTGCGCCTGCTCGAGCTGACCGGCAGCCGACTGCATTTCGCCCATGTCTCGACTGCCGCGGCCATTGAGGCGATCCGCAAGGCCAAGGCGCGCGGGCTGAAGGTCACCTGTGACACCGCCCCGCCCTATTTCACGCTGAACGAGACCGCTGTCGGCGATTATCGCACTTTCGCGAAACTGTCGCCGCCGCTGCGCAGCGAGGCGGACCGACAGGCCGTACTGGACGGCATCGCCGATGGCACCATCGACGCGATTGCCAGCGACCACAGCCCGCACGACCAGGATTCCAAGCGCCTGCCCTTCGCCCAGGCGGAGGCCGGTGCGGTGGGGCTGGAGACGCTGCTGGCGCTGACCCTCGCCCCCGTCCACCAGAACAAGATGGAGCTGATGGCCGTGCTCGCAGCGCTCACCTGCAAGCCGGCTTCGATCCTGGGGCTGAAGCTGGGTCAGTTGCAGGAAGGCTGGCCGGCTGACCTGGCGCTGGTCGATCTTGACCGGCCCTGGCGCATTGAGGCCGCGAAATTCCGCTCGAAATCGAAAAACAGCCCGTTCGATACGCTGCCGGTACAGGGCCGCGCCCTGCGCACCATGGTGAACGGCAAGACGATCTTCGAGCTGGACGCCTGAGGCAACTGCCATGCCGGACCCTTTGGGCGATCTCTCCTATACCTGGCCGTTCTACGCGGCGGCTCTGTTCGGCTATCTGCTGGGCTCCATCCCGTTCGGGCTGGTGCTGACAAAGCTGGCCGGGCTGGGCGATATCCGCAAGGTCGGTTCCGGCAATATCGGCGCCACCAACGTGCTACGCACCGGCAGCAGGAAGCTGGCCGCCGCCACGCTGCTGCTGGATGGGGCGAAGGGCGCCGTGGCGTTGCTTATTGCTGGCATCTGGGGGCCGGACATGGCGGTGCTGGCAGCCGCCGGCGCCATGCTGGGGCATTGCTTCCCGATCTGGCTGAAATTCAATGGCGGCAAGGGCGTGGCGACGGCGCTGGGTATCCTGATCGCTATCGCCTGGCCGGTTGGCCTGCTGGCCTGTGCGACATGGCTGGCGGTGGCGGCGCTGTTCCGCTATTCCTCGCTGGCCGCGCTGGCGGCGCTGGCGCTGGCACCGCTCTATGCCTGGTATCTGGCCGACCCGCAGCGCATGCAGCTGGCGCTGTTCATCGCCTTCCTGGTCTGGCTGCGCCACCGCAGCAACATCGTCCGCCTGCTGCGCGGGCAGGAAAGTCGCATCAGCCTCGGCAAGAAGAAGTAAGTCCCTATCGCCCAGCTGGCGAAACCGCATTTGCCGTTTCGGACGTGACTTTCATTCCGATAACGGAATAATCAGACACCCTGATGCATCATCAGGAGGACGGCCAGCAGCGCCAGCCCGCCCGCCAGCGCATAGCCGATCATAGGACGGTCCCGGAAATAGGCGCTCTTCAAGAAGCGGAACCGCAGCAACACCAGCAGAATCACAATCGCCAGCAAAGCGGCACTGTGCCAGTCGGGACGGAAATCGAACAAACTCACACCCCCCTCTGGCAAGCGTCAAGCGCAGGGCAGGCAAGCGGGCCGCACTTCCTATTAATTGTGAAAATCATTCTGTTATATATTGTTAGGAGGAACGCACTGATGCAGTGACCCCAGGATGAGGAAATGAGCATCAACCTGGCACAATCCGCAGGAAGACGGACATACGTCAAGACAGGGATAGGTAGGCTGGCGGATCACCCGCTCTTTTCCGCCGCCATAGTGCTGTGCCTTTTGGTCGTGATCACTCTGATTGTCTATCTGGCGGGCGGCACACAGAGCGCCACGCCGCATCTCTATTATATTCCCATCGTATCGGCCGCCTTCCTGTCGGGACCAGGCGGCGGCATCGCCGTGGCCCTGCTGGCCGGGCTCGTTTGCGGGCCACTCATGCCGCTCGATGCCAACGCGGGCACCGCGCAGGACACGGTCAACTGGCTGATTCGTGGCGGCGGCTTCCTGCTGATTGGCGGGCTTGCCGGACTGATAAGCCGGCAATTTGCCCGGCATATGGAGAACTTCCGGGATTTCGCCCTCCATAGCCCGACCACCGGCCTGCCGAACCGCGCCGCCCTCCTCGACCGGTTGACGGACCAGATCGACCGCAGGCCGCAGGCCGCCACCATGCTTGCCATCCTGAAAGTTCGCCTGACCAAGACCGAGGAAATCATCTCTACACTGGGTTACGATCAGGGTGAGCATCTTATGCAGCTGCTTGCAACGCGCTTGGAAAGCACGGCAGCAGGCAAGAATGGTATCTACAACATCAATCCAAGCCGGCTGGCGACGATCATTGAGGCAGAGACTGTAGAGCAGGCACAGGCCACAGCCGACGCACTGCTGGAAGACGTCCGCCGTCCGGTCATTCTGGAGGGCATCCCGGTGGCCGTCGACGCCCATATCGGCATTGCCCTATACCCGGACCATGGACAAACCGCTGTCGAACTGCTGCGTGCCGTATCGCAGGCGGCGGAAATCGCCGTTGCGCGCGATCTCGACAATTTCGTCTTCGAACCAGCCACGAGCGAGAACTTCCGCAACCGCCTGCTCCTGCTGTCCGATCTGCGCGCGGCCCCGCGGACTGCGCAGTTCATGCTGCATTACCAACCGATGATCGACCTTGGCAACGGTCAGTGTGTCGGCACCGAGGCGCTGCTGCGCTGGTGCCACCCGACACGCGGCATGATCCCGCCGGGCGAGTTCATCTCGCTTGCGGAAGCGACCGGCATGATATCGCCGCTGACCCTCTGGGTTGCGCGAACAGCCATCCGTCAGCTTAAAATCTGGCAGGAAGCTGGTATCGGCCAAGCGATCAGCATCAACCTGTCGGCCCGTGATCTCGACAATCCCCGCATGGTGAACGAGATCGAGCAGCTGCTGCGGGATTTTCAGGTCGCCCCGTCGCGCCTCATCCTTGAAGTGACGGAAAGCGCGGTCATGCACTCCTACATGACCGTCATTCCGCTCCTCGAACGGCTCACCGGCATGGGATGCAAGATCGCCATAGACGATTTCGGTACCGGCTACTCCTCGCTTGCCTGCCTGCGCCATCTACCGGCTGCAACGTTGAAGCTGGACCGTAGCTTTTGCGTCGATATCGCCACCGACACGAAGCAGCGCCACATCGTCCAGGCGACGATAGGGATGGCACATGAGCTGGAGCTGAAGATCGTCGCCGAGGGGATCGAGAATGAACAGGTGCTGAAAGAAATGCGCCAATTGGGCTGTGATATCGCGCAAGGCTACCACATCTCCCGCCCGGTGCCGGAGGCCGACTTCCGCAAATGGCTTGAGGCAAACGGAAAACCCCCGGCCTGATGGCCGGGGGTTCCGGAGGAGCAGAGCGTTCCTGACGGCGGTTACCGCTTCATACGGATCGCTTCGTCCAGCATCTCGTCGCCGGTGGTGACGATGCGGGTCGCGGCCGAATAGGCACGCTGGGCGATGATCAGGTCGGCGAATTCCTCGGCCGTATCGGCGGTGGAACTTTCCAACGTTTCCGGACGCAACTGGCCGTGGGCGCCAACACCGGGCCGGTTCAGCACCACGTCACCGGAGTTCGAGGTGATGGTGAAGGCGTTGCCGTTATCGCGGTCCAGACGCGCCTGCGCCGGGAAGGTGGCGGTCGGAATCTGGTAGATCGCGCGGGTCTGACCGTTGGCGAACACACCTGTCACCAGGCCGTTCTCGTCGATAATGACCTGATCCAGGCCGGACGGCGCGCTGCCGTCCTGGTTGGCCAGCTTCAGCTCATAGCCACCGGAGAACTGGGTCAGACCATCCGCCTGGCCCGGCGTGCCGAAGTCCAGGGTCAAGGGCAGATCGTCCGGCAGCTCAGCGCCGGAGACATCGAGGTCGGCCTGCGGGATGGTGATGTCCAGCGTGCCATCCGCGTTCAGCGTGAAGGCCGCACCCACCGCCGTGAAGGCATCGGTGCTGAGCGGGCCGGTAAGGCCGCCAGCGCCGGAGAACTGCACGGTCGCGGTGGCGCCGGCGATGGCGTTGAAGGTGCCGGTGCTGTCGGTGATACCGGCCGTCAGCGTCCATTCGTTGGCGTTGGCCGTCTTGTCCCACTGGAAGGTCAGCGTCTGCCGCGCGCCCAGCGAGTCGAAGATCGACAGGTTGGTCGATTGATGCGGCGTCACTGCGGCGTTGTCCTGACCGGCTGGCAGGTTGGCGGTGATCGCCACATTCTGCGTCGGCTGGCCGACCGAGGAGAAGCCGGCGACATTCACCGTCTGCAGGCTGGTCAGCTGGTCCTGGCTGGTGGAATTGACGATGGTGCCATCCGAATTCAGCAGCCAGCCCTGCAGGTAGTAGCCGCCGGAATTGACCAGGTTGCCGTCCTTGTCCGCCGTGAAATCACCGGCGCGGGTGAACAGGAAGCTGTCGGAATTGTTGGCCGAACTTGCCGCCTTGTTCACCACGAAGAAGCCGTTGCCGGTGATCGAGATGTCGGTCTTGCTGTCCGACGTCTGCAGCAGGCCCTGCTTCTGCGGGTCATAGAACGGCCGCAGCGTCACGCCACCGGGCGAGAAATTACGCGCCACGCTCTTCGAGGTGACGAAGTTGGAGAACCGCCCCTCGACCTCCTTGTAGCCAATCGTGTTCACGTTGGCGATGTTGTCGGAAATGATGCCGAAATTGCGGGACTGGGCGCTCAACGCCGAGATACCCGAATAGAGACCACCAAGAACGCTCATTTGCTTCTGCTCCTTCTCTCAAGGGACGGTTTCCGGCCGTCCATGCTCATGCTCTGCTCGAAAACTCTTCCGGCTGCCGTCTCAGACGGCCGACTCCTTCACTGAAATCACCTTGTCCAGCAGGATGTTCAGGCCGTCTCCCAGCGACAGGACCGGGCCCAGACCGTCAGGATCCTTGGAGATGCCGGTGACGCGCGAGGTCATGCCGATGGCCGCGCTGACGGCCTTGCCGTCACGATCCAGCGCGCTGACCCGCAGCGCATAGGCACCGTCAGGCAGCGGGTTGCCGGCATCGTCCTTGCCGTCCCAGGTGAAGTCGTGCCTGCCAGCCTCGTACTCGCCTTCCATCGTACGGACCACATTGCCCTCGGAGTCGACGATCCGCAGCGTGTTGCTGATCGCCCCTTCCGGCAGGACGTAGGTCCAGTTCGCCTCGCCTTCCTGCAGGGCCGCGATCTGGCTTTCTGCCGTCACATACTTGCCGATGTAGGTCATCGCCGAGGCCTGCTCGCCGACCACCTGCAGGGCAATCAGCGATTCCAGGTTCTGGTTCTGCTTGATCTGCTGTTCGACGCCGCTGAACATCACCAGCTGATTGGTGAATTCATGCGTATCCATCGGATTCAGCGGGTCCTGGTTCTTCAGCTGCGTCGT
>NZ_JAKUSO010000064.1:0-20283 GCF_022449305.1 Oceanibaculum sp.
CACGGTCCTGTTGCAGCGCACCCTAGCAGAGGCGCGGCAGAGGCCGGAAGTCTATTCGCGTTCTCCTGATATCGGCAGTCAGTTCCAGGCGCGCAACCGCCCGACAATCGCAAAGCCCTTCGGGTTGTTCGGCAGCGGCCGCAGCACCACGCCTTCGCCCGAAGCCGGGAAGATGTCGGTCAGGGCCGTGCTGTGCACCTGATGCGGGACCATCATCATATTGCCAGGCCCCTCAAAGGTCTGGATGCGTACGCGCGCCGCCTCGGTCTGGCCGGGACCACGCGCCCGGTCCTGGAAGAAGCTGTCGATGGCCGGGAAGGGTTCGACATTGCCGAAAGCGAGTTCCGCTGTCTCGGTCGAACGGCACCAGCGGCTGGCCAATACGCGGGCGATGGGCACCTCGCGCTGGCGGAAGGCGTCGCCGATGGCGCGCGCCTGCTGGCGGCCTTCCTCGCTCAGATTGCGCTGGGTGGAACAATCGCCCAGCCGGAAGTTCGCCGGGTCGCCGCCGCCGGGCGCGATGGCGTGGCGGAACAGCACGACATGGCCGCCCTGGCGCAACGCATTCCACAGTGCCTCGCCCTCCAGCATCTCGGCACGGGCAGTACCGGGCAGGGCAAACAGCAGGATCAACAGAAACGAGACTACAAGGCGCATCGCACACCTCCTTGCCGTTAAAACAGTTTGGCAAGGAAGTGGCGCAGAACCGTCTTTCGTCCAGACGTCAGCCGTTCAGCGTCTCCGTGAAGCGCACGGGCTGGCCGAGCGGCTTGTCCTGAACCTCGCCATCGCGCATGACGATGTTGCCGCGGATGATCGTCGCCATCGGCCAGCCGGTGACTTCCATGCCATCGAACGGCGTCCAGCCCGACTTGTTGGCCATCATCGCGTGGGTGATGGTCTTCTTCGCCTGCAAATCCACCAGCGTCAGGTCGCCATCATAGCCGAGCGCAATGCGCCCCTTGCCGGCAATGCCGAACAGCCGCTGCGGGCCGGAACACAGCAGATCGACCAGCCGTTCCAGTGTCAGATTGCCTTCATTCACATGGTTCAGCATCAGCGGCAGCATGGTCTGCACGCCGGGCATGCCGGACGGGCTGTCGGGATAGGGCTTGGCCTTTTCCTCGCGCGTGTGCGGCGCATGGTCGGAGCCCAGCACATCGACCACACCCGCGGTAATGCCGCGCCACAGCCCGGCACGATGCCGGGCGTCACGGATCGGCGGGTTCATCTGCGCGAAGGTGCCCAGCCGGTCATAGCAGTCCGGCGCTTCCAGCGTCAGATGCTGCGGCGTGGTCTCTACCGTCACGTAATCCTTCTGGGTGGCGAGGAATTCCATCTCCTCCGCCGTGGTGATGTGCAACACATGCACCCGCCGGCCGGTCTTGCGCGCCAGCGCGCAGACTCGCTTCGTCGCGTTCAGCGCCGTCTCCACATCGCGCCAGTCGGGATGGGCGCGCGGATGGCCGGCCTCCTTCGCGACATGGGCGCGTTCGCGCAGCCGCATCTCGTCCTCGGCATGCACGGCGACACGCCGCACGCCATCGGCCAGCAGCGCCTCCAGCGTGGCATCATCCTCGACCAGCAGCGAGCCGGTGGAGGAGCCCATGAACACCTTCACGCCGCAGCAGCCGGGCAGCCGTTCCAGGCTGGCCAGGTTGCCGATATTCTCCGGCGCCGCGCCCATGAAGAAGGCATGGTCGCACCAGGCCCGGCCCCGCGCTCGGTTCAGCTTGTCGGCCAGCGCATCCTCGTCGGTAGTGGAAGGCTTGGTGTTCGGCATCTCGAAGATTGCCGTCACCCCGCCCAGCACCGCGCCGCGCGTACCGGATTCCAGATCTTCCTTATGCTCGTTGCCGGGCTCGCGGAAATGCACCTGGGTGTCGATCACGCCGGGCAGCACGGTCAGCCCGGTGGCGTCGAAAACCTGCGCCGCCTTGGCGCCGCCAAGATTGCCGAGCGCCACGATCCGCCCGCCACGAATGCCAATATCGATCCGCTCCCGCCCGTTCGGTGTGACGACGGTGCCGCCGGTAACGGCGAGGTCGAGAGAATCGGTCATGGCTTTCCTCCTAGCGAGTATTGATGCCGCGCAAATAAACCGTAATCGCCAGGATCATGTCGATGCTCTTATCGTCACCGGCGAGCGGCAGCATGATCCTTTCCATCCGGACATGCTCCTTGTCCAGATGATAGAGCGGCCTGCCGGCACGGTAACTGGGCGTCGCGTTTTGCGCCACCTGCACGTAATCGCTGTAGGTCGGGTTGGTCAGGAAGGTCGGAAAGGCCTCGTCCATCCATTTGCCCGTCGGGTCGTGGCCCATGGTGGTGACATGCTCCGTGCCCATCAACCGGGCGCGGAAGCGCAGCGGCCAGTCGGGCCTGTTGCGCTCGATATCCACCAGCCACAGCCAGCGCAGCAGATGCGGCAGGTCGATGGGGTCTATGTCGGAACGACGGGGCGGGCAGCCATCGCGGCATCGCGCCAGCCAATAGTCGTAAAGCGCCCGGACACGCACATCCCATAAATGTGTGTCCAGCGCCGCAGCATCTTCGCGCAAAATAACAACAGGCCTTTCGGCAACGGGGGAATTGCGGCCGTATATGGCACGTCCCGCCGTTGCTTCAAGGCAAATCTAGGCGGCCAAAGTCAGGCCCTCAGGCCGCCTTCGACAGCAGGCGCGCATTGCATTCCAGCAAGTCCTTGGCAGCCTTGCGGATTGCCGCGTGATGCTGTTCGGGAATGTTGGAAAGCATGGGAAGCATGGGGCCCATGTCGCCAATGCCGGACAGCGTTACCGCCTCGTGCAGCACGCGGATCGGCGACAGCCCGTCGCGCAAATCCTCCAGCTCCAGGAAATGGTCACGGATGCTTTCCGACTGCTCGTAATCCTTCGCCTTCAGCGCAGCCCGCAGCGCCATGGACCCGGCAGGTGCGATGCAGACCGACCCGGAGGTGAAGCAGGCGAGCCCGAAATGGCGCAGATGATCGATCGCCGGCCGCTCGCCGATGCCGCTGACGATATGCTTCGGGCTGACCAGCTTCACCAGCTCGGCCAGATACTCATCGCGGCGCGGATCGTCGCGCACGATGGCGTATTTGATGCCCGCCACCATGCCATCCTCGAACAGGCGGGCGACATTCTCCGGCTCCAGGAAGCCCTCATTCTTGATATAGACGATCACCGGCTTCGCGTAGGTCTCGACGATGCGGCGAATGCCCGCCTCGGCACCCTCCGGCGTCGAGGGGAACTGCAACGGCAGCACCATCGCGGTCGGGAAGGCGCGGTCGCGCAGAATCTTCGCCTGATCGACAGCACGGCCAAAATCCGGCCCGATGGAGGGGATGACCCAGCTCTGATTGCCGGCAATCTCCTCCAGCATGTCGAGGATCGCCGGATACTCGCCAACGCCGATATTGTAGAAATTCGCATTGCCGCCATACATCAGCGTGGAGACGCCGCCGGCTTCCAGATGCTTGACCAGCGCCTGGTTCGCCGCCTTGTTCAGGCTGAGGTCGGCATTGCGCGCCAGCGGCGGCACGGCCAGCACGGAACGGGCGAGATCGTCGGGCGTGACGGGCATGGTCTTCATCGGGAGCCTCCTTCAGCGATAATCGCTCGCAACGATGACCCGCCTGCGAAGCAGGGTCAAGGCCAGGCCGGGTTGTATCCGCCGCCCCGGACTCCCAAGTCGGAAAGACAGTAAAAGAGGGGCGGACATGACAAATGACAGCTGGAAGCTGACGCGGCGCTTCGATTTCCGCGGGCAGCAGGTCGCCTACGATATCGTCGGCGATGGCCCGCCGCTGGTGATGGTCCATGGCACGCCCTTCTCCTCCTATGTCTGGCGCCGCATCGCCCGCGAACTGGCCCGTGACTATACGATCCACCTCTATGATTTACTGGGCTATGGCCAGTCGGAGAAGCGTGAGGGCCAGGATGTATCGCTCGGCGTCCAGAATGGTCTGCTGGCAGCCCTGCTGCAACATTGGGGCCTGACCGCGCCCTTCATGCTGGCACATGATTTCGGCGGCGCCACGGCGCTACGCGCGCACCTGCTCGATGGCTGCGACTATCGCAAGCTGCTGTTGGTCGATCCGGTGGCGCTGCGCCCCTGGGGCTCGCCCTTCGTGCAGCATGTCCGCCATCACGAGGCCGCCTTCGCCGGCGTGCCCGACTATCTGCAGCGCGCGATTCTGCGGGCCTATATCCGCGGCGCCGTGAGCCGGGAGATGACCGACGCCGAGCTGGAGCCCTATCTTGCGCCCTGGCTTGGCGAGGCCGGCCAGCCGGCCTTCTACCGTCAGATCGCGCAGATGGACATGCGTTTCACCGACGAGGTGGAGCCGCACTATGGCGCGGTGCGATGTCCGACCATGCTGCTATGGGGGCAGGAGGATGAGTGGATACCGGTGGAGCGCGGCCGGCAGCTTTCCCGGCTGCTGCCGGAATGCGACTATCGGGAAGTCCCAAGTGCCGGCCATCTGATGCAGGAGGATGCGCCGGAATCCATCGTCGCGGCGGCGCTGTCCTTCTTCAGATAGAAAGCCTCACGTCCCGCGCCCCTCTACATCGCGGCGCAGATCGCGGATGACGCTGTCCACATTCGGCAGGTTGGGATGGATGTCCCGGGCCTTCTCGAAGGCGCGTAGCGCGCCGCGCTTCTCCTCCAGCTCCAGATAGATCATGCCGAGGCCGGACAGCGCGCCGAAATGCTTTGGCTCGATGGCCAACACCCGTTCGATGTCGGCAACGGAGGCGGCATAATTGCCCTGCCGGTAATAGACGGTGGCGCGCTTGTTCCAGCCCTCGGCAAAGTCCGGCGCGATCTCCACCAGCTCATCGAAATGCAGCAGTGCCGCCTCGAAATCCTCGCGCTCCATGGCGCCAAGGCCGAGGCGCATCAGCATGTTCGCGTCCTCGGATTCGGTCCAAGTCCAGATATGCCAGATCTGCGCTTCCAGGATCTGCGCAACCGCCGGGTCCTTGGCCCGCTTCAGCTGCTCGAATAGCGGATCGAGCCGGGCATCGTTGCGCGAATTGGCACCGGTCGCCAGGGCCGGCGCCGTGCCGGCGGCAAGCAGGATGATCAGGACGGTAAGCAGACGCTTCATAAGAGGAGTATGGGGCGCACCAGCCGCCCCGCCAAGGGGGCGGCCGATAGGTCGTCCTATTCTGCCGCCTGGGCGGGCGCCTGCGGCCTGCGGAAGGCGGCCAGCAACTCCGCCTCCTCGGCCTTCGCCTTGGCGACATTCGCCTCCTTCACATGGCCGAAGCCGCGCACCTTGTCCGGCAGGCTGGCCAGCGCCACCGCCAGATGGTGATTGTCCGGCGACAGCTTCTCCAGAAGCTCGGCCAGCAGCGCCTCATACTCAGCGACAAGCCGGCGTTCCATGCGGCGTTCCTCGGTGCGGCCGAAGATGTCGAACGCCGTGCCACGAAGCCTCTTGAACCCGGCCAGCGTGCGGAACGCCGCCATCATCCACGGGCCATAGGCACGCTTCTTCAGATGACCAGTCTGCGGATCGCGTTCGGCGAACAGCGGCGGCGCCAGATGGAATTCCAGCTTGTAGTCACCCTCGAACTGCTGCGAGAGGCGCCGCTGGAACCCGCCATCGGTGTAGAGCCGGGCCACCTCATACTCGTCCTTGATGGCCAGCAGCTTGTGGTAATAGCGCGCCACCGCCTCGGCCAGTGCGGTCTGGCCCGGAGTCCTGGCCTGCTCCGCCTCGCGGGCGCGCGCCACCAGATCGGTGTAGCGCCTGGCATAGGCCGCATCCTGATAGTCCGTCAGATAAGCGGCGCGCTTCGCCACGATCTCGTCCAGGGTCTGGGCGATCTTGCGGTCCGGCGCGACAGCGGTTTCGGCCGGGGCCAGCATGCGCTCGACCGAAGGCAGGTCATGCGCGGCGCGGCGGCCCCACAGGAAGGCCTCGCGATTGAACGCCACCGCCACACCGTTCATTTCGATAGCCTTGTCGATGGCCTCCGCTGTTACCGGCACCAGCCCGCGCTGCCAGGCGAAGCCCAGCATGAACAGGTTGCTGGCGATGGAATCGCCCAGCGCCGCCGTGGCCAGCTTCGAGGCATCGACGAAATCGGCCTTCTGCCCGCCAACGGCCTTCAGGAGTGCGTCGCGCAGCTTCGCCGTCGGGAAGGCGAGGTTCGGGTTACGGGTGAAGTCGCCGGTCATCGTCTCCTGCGTGTTCACCACCGCATGACTGCGCCCGGTATGCAGCGTTGCCAGCCCCTCGGCGCTGGCCGACACCACGATGTCGCAGCCCAGCAGCAGATCGGCCCCGCCGTGCGAGATGCGCGCGGCGTGCAGGTCACCCGGTGTGGCGCCGATGCGCACATGGCTGAGCACCTGCCCGCCCTTCTGGGCGAGGCCGGCCATGTCGAGCACGCTGACGCCCTTGCCTTCCAGATGCGCGGCCATGCCGAGCAGCGCGCCGATGGTGACGACACCAGTACCGCCAATGCCGCCGATCATGATGTTGTAGGGCTGATCCAGCGCCGGCAGGATCGGTTCCGGCAGATCGCCGAACACCGGTCGTGGCCCGGCCTGCTCCACCTTCTCCGCCTGCTTGCGCACCTTGCCGCCGACCACGGTGACGAAGCTGGGGCAGAAGCCCTTCAGGCAGGAATAATCCTTGTTGCAGGCCGACTGGTCGATGGCGCGCTTGCGGCCATACTCAGTCTCGACCGGCAGCACGGAGACGCAGTTCGACTTCACGCCGCAATCGCCGCAGCCTTCGCACACCGCCTCATTGATGAAGACGCGCTTGGGCGGATCGACCATCAGCTTGCGTTTGCGCCGGCGGCGCTTCTCCGCAGCACAGGTCTGGTCGTAGATCAGGACGGTCAGCCCTTCGATCTCGCGCAAATCGCGCTGCACCGAATCCAGCTCGTCACGGTGCGAAATCTTCGCCTCCGCCGGGAAGACATTCAGCGGGTACTTGTCGGGATCGTCGGTGACGATGCGCACCGCCTTCGCCCCTTCGGCCAGCACCTGGCGGGCAATCTGATCGACCGTGAAATGGCTGTCGGCGGGCTGGCCGCCGGTCATTGCCACGGCATCGTTGAACAGGATCTTGTAGGTGATGTTCACGCCCGACGCGGCGGCAGCGCGGATCGCCAGCGAACCGGAATGATTGTAGGTACCATCGCCCAGATTGGCGAAGATGTGCTTCGTCTTTGTGAAGGGCGCCTGGCCGATCCAGGGTGCGCCTTCGCCGCCCATCTGGGTGAAGGTCTCGGTCGAGCGGTCCATCCATTGCGACATGTAATGGCAGCCGATGCCGGCCATCGCGCGGCTGCCCTCCGGCACGCGGGTGGAGGTGTTGTGCGGGCAGCCGGAGCAGAAATAGGGCGTGCGCTTGAAGCCGTGGGTCGGCAAGGTCAGCCCGGCCTCCTCCTGCTGCAGCCGCATCACCCGACCGCGCAGATCGGCGTCGTCATGCTGCTTCAGCAGACGCTCGCCGATGGCCAGCGCGATCTGGTTCGGCGACAGCTCGCCCGGCGCCTGGAACAGGGTGCGGCCATCCTCGCCCTGCTTGCCCAGGATGCGCGGCCGGCGGTCCGCCGGCATGTCGTAGAGGATATCCTTCAGCTGCGGCTCGATCAGGCCGCGCTTCTCCTCCACCACCAGCACCTCCGGCAGGCCGGCGGCAAAGGCAGCCGCCCCTTCCGGCTCCAGCGGCCAGGGCATGCCGATCTTGTAGAGGCGGATGCCCAGCGCCGATGCCCGCGCCTCGTCGAGGCCCAGCGCATCCAGCGCCTGACGCACATCGAGATAGGATTTGCCGGTGGTGGCGATGCCGAGGCGCGGTGCGTCACTGTCGATCAGCACGCGGTCCAGCCCGTTCACCCGCGCGAAGGCCAGCACCGCCGGCATCTTGTGGGTGTGCAGCCGGTATTCCTGCGCCATCGGCTCGTCCGGCCAGCGGATGCTGAGCCCGCCTTCCGGCATCTCGACGCCTTCGGGCAGCACGATCTTCACCCGGTCAGGATCGGCCTCGACCGAGGCGGAACTGTCCATCGTATCGGCCACGCATTTCATGCCAACCCACACGCTGGCATAGCGCGACATCGCCCAGCCGATCAGCCCGTAATCCAGGATTTCCTGGATGCCGGCCGGATTCAGCACCGGCATCATAGCATCGACGCAGGCGAATTCCGACTGGTGCGGCAGGGTGGAGGATTTGCAGACATGGTCGTCGCCGAGCAGCGCCAGCACGCCGCCATGGCGCGAGGTGCCGGCATTATTGGCGTGCTTGAACACATCGCCGGTCCGGTCCACGCCCGGCCCCTTGCCGTACCAGATGGAGAACACGCCATCATACAGCGCGTCGGGGAACAGGTTCAGCTGCTGGCTGCCCCAGATGGCGGTCGCCGCCATCTCCTCATTCACACCGGGCTGGAACTGGATGTGGTTGTTCTTCAGGAACTTCCGCGCCTTCCAGAGCTGCTGGTCGAGCGCGCCCAGCGGCGAGCCGCGATAGCCGGAGATGAAGCAGCCGGTATTCAGACCCGCCGCCACATCGCGCTGGCGCTGGATCATCGGCAGGCGGACCAGCGCCTGCGTCCCGGTCAGGTAGAGCCGGCCGCGCTGGAGCGTGTATTTGTCGTCAAGGGTAACCGCAGCGAGCGTCATGTTCTGTCCCCTGCATCCGATTGCCGGTGGAGCGCCGCCTGGCGCCCTGCCTTACCCGGATGATCCTCCCGTCCGGCCCGATCGGGTCCGGCTGTTTATCGCCCGGCCATCCGCCGGATCGGTTTTCTTCCTTTAGTATTAGATGGTAGTGAGCCGGCAGGGTTGCGACAATCGCCCACAGGCAGGCATGTAAAAAAAGCAACGAACACGGCGTTTGGCAGGCGAATAGACGATCAGGCTTTGCGAATGAAGCCACGCCGCCGCAATGAAATTTCGCAACGCGATCCTCCTGCATCGCACAATATTATTGCTGCATTGCGGCAAGTGAGGGGTGGCTATTCCGGACTTGCGGATGATCGCGCCGGCCCATATCTGTTCGCCATGTCCCTGACGCCCTCCTCCCTCCTGCGCCCTGTCCTGCTGCTGGCCGGCGCGCTGGCCATCGCTGCCCTGCCGGCCTTCGCCCAGAGCGAGGCCCCGCCCCCCATCGATCATGAATCGCAATATGCGGCCTGCATGAGGCTGGCGCGGGAAGCGCCCGCCGACGGCTACCGCAGCGGCGTTGCCTGGCATGAGAAGGGGGGCGGCAGCCCGGCCGAGCACTGTATCGCGGCCTCCTTGCTGCAACTGGGCGACTATGCCGAGGCCGCCACACGGCTGGAGCGCGTCGCCGCCGACGAGTCTCTCTCACCGCGCCCGGAGACCCGCGCCGGCCTGCTGGCCCAGGCGGGCCTAGCCTGGGTATTGGCCGGCGATGAGCGCAAAGCGGCCAGCGCGCGCGACAAGGCGCTGGAGATTACCCCCGACAATGTCGATCTGCGGATCGACCGGGCGTTGTCCCGCATGACGCTGGAGCAGTATTTCGAGGCGATCGACGACCTGAACCGGGCGATCGACCTGGCGCCGCATCGGATGGATGCGCTGCTGATCCGCGCCTCGGCCTATCGCTATCTCGGCCAGCTGGACCTTGCCCGTGACGATGTGGAACGCGCGCTGGCCCTCGATCCGGACCACCCGGATGCCCTGCTGGAGCGTGGTGTGATCGCCCGTGCCGCCGGCAACAAGGATGCCGCCCGAAAGGATTTCCTGGCCGTCCTGAACCTGACCTCGGAAGGGCCGGCGGGCGATGCCGCGCGGCTGAACCTGGAAGCGATGGATGTGAGGGTCGAGTAACCGGCCCTAGAAATCCAGATCGGCGTAGTGCTTGGGCGGTGACACGCCGGGAATACGGTCAGCCAGCAGCGGACGGAAGGCCGGACGGGATTTCACGCGGGCATACCATTCCTTCGCCTCGGCATGCTCCTCCCACGGCACATTGCCGAGATAATCGACACAGGAGAGATGCGCCGCGGCGGCCAGATCGGCCAGGCTCAGATGATCGCCGGCCAGCCAGGTCCGCCGCTCGCACAGATAGCCGATATAATCCAGATGGTAGTGGATGTTGGTCAGGCCGGCGCGGATCGCCTCGCTCGACGGCTCGCCGAGCCCCAGGAAGCGCTTCAGGATCTTCTCGCCGACCAGATTGCGCGTCACTTCCTCATAGAACTTGCAATCGAACCAGGCGACCAGCCGGCGCACCTCGGCGCGGTCGGTGGGGATGCCGGGGATCAGCCCGCGCTTGGGATAGGCTTCTTCCAGATATTCACAGATCGCCCCGGAATCGCACAGCGTGACCGGCCCGTCCGGCCCTTCATCGTCGATCAGCACCGGCACCTGGCCGGCCGGATTCAGCGCCAGGAAATCCGGGCGCCTTTCCCAGATTTTCTCGACACTCATCTCGAAGGCGAGGTCCTTTTCGGCCAGGACCAGGCGAACCTTACGGCTGAAGGGGGATAACCAGAGGTGATAGAGGGTACGCATTGCTTTCCGAATCGTCGCGGCGCCACCGCATATTGCGTAAAATCAACGCTAAAACGCAAGAAATGGTTGCGGATGGCCCCTATCGTCCTAGCCCAGCATCGTCTCAATGCGGTCGAGGCAGTGATTCAGGATCTCCGGGCTGTTGGCGAAGCAGAGCCGGAGATGCCCCTCGCCACCCGGCCCGAAGGCGCTGCCCGGCGCCAGCCCGACGCGATGTTCCGCCACCAGACGCTTGGCGAAATCCAGACTGTCCGTCATGCCGTCCACCGAGAAGAAATGGTAGAAGGCGCCCTTCGGCTGCACGATGCGCACGCGCGGATGCTGCGACAGCCGGTCATAGACGAGATCACGGCCCTGTTTATACCGCGCGACCGAGCGGGCAATGAACGGCTCTCCCTGCTTCACCGCCACCACGCCGGCATGCTGTGCGAAGGTGGAGGCCGAGGCGGTGTTGAACTCGTTCATCTTCAGCAGCGTCGGGATCATGCCCAGCGGCGCGGTGATCCAGCCCATGCGCCAGCCGGTCATGCTCCAGGATTTGGAGAAGCTGTTCAGCGCCAGCACCGGATCGTCCTCTGACGCGATGTCGAGGAAGGAGGGTGCCCGCGTGCCCTCGAAAACCATGCGGTCATAGACCTCGTCGGCGATGATCCAGATGCCCTTCTCGCGCGCGAAATCGAGCAGCGCCTGCTGCTGGTCACGCGGCATTACCCAGCCGGTCGGGTTGTTCGGCGAGTTGATGAACAGCGCCCGGGTATTCCCGTCGCAGGCATCCATCAGCCGTTCGACATCGAGCTGCCAGCCATCATTGCCCATGGAGAGCAGCACCGGGCGCACCTCCCCGCCCATGATGCGCACCGTCTCGCTGCAATTCGGCCAGAGCGGGCTGGTGGTAACGACATTGGTGCCGGCATCGACCAGCGACTGCATGACGATCTGGATCGCATTCATGCCCGAGGCGGTGATGACGATGCGCTCGGGCGAAATGGTGCGGCCGCACAGCGGCGTCAGATACTCGGCCAGTGCGGCGCGCAGTTCCGGCACGCCGGCGCTTTCCGTGTAGAAGGTGTGGCCCTGGCGCAGCGCCTCGGCCGCCGCCTCGCAGATGAAGGCGGGTGTCGGCTCGTCCGGCTCGCCGAACCAAAGCGGCACCACGCCGCCCAGCTTCATGCCGTAATGCGCGACCTCGCGGATGCGCGAATCGTCCAGCCGCAGGATACCGGGACGGATGTCGGCGGGCGGAATCTGTGTCGTGAGGTCCATGGGGCAAACTCGTCGATTACGGGTATGGCCCTTATGCGGCGGCAAACGCGCCGGGGCAACCCCTAATTCCCCAGCACCTACTTCCCCTGAAAGGCCGGCGGGCGCTTGGCGAGGAAGGCGGCAACCCCTTCGCGGTAGTCGGCAGTGCGGCCGGCTTCGCGCTGCAGATCGCGCTCCAGGTCGAGCTGGCCGTCCAGCGAATGCCCCGTCGAGGCCTGGATCGCCTGCTTGATGAGGCCCAGCGCCCGGGTCGGCTGGGTGGCAAGATGCCGGGCGAGCTTCACTGCTTCCGGCATCAGCTCGGCATCGGGCAGCACCTTCCAGATCAGCCCCCATTCGGCGGCACGGCTGGCCTCCAGCTTCTCCGCCGTCAGCGCCAGCCCCATCGCCCGGGCATGGCCGACCAGCCGCGGCAGCAGCCAGGTGCCGCCGCAATCCGGCACCAGCCCGATGCGTGCGAAGGCCTGGATGAAGCTGGCGGATTCGGCAGCCAGCACGATGTCGCAACACAGCGCGAAATTGGCCCCGGCTCCGGCGGCAACACCATTCACCGCGCAGACCACCGGCTTCGGCAGGGCGCGCAGCCGCTTCACCAGCGGGTTGTAGCGCTCCTCCAGAGAGGCGCCGAGATCGATATCGTCGGAGATCACCTTGCGATCGCCCAGATCCTGCCCGGCGCAGAAGCCGCGCCCCGACCCGGTGATCAGGATCGCGCGCACCGCCTCCTCCTTCTCCGCCGCATCCAGCGCCACCGTCATCTCCGCCAGCATAACGGCGGTGAAGGCGTTCAGCTTGTCCGGGCGGTTCAGCGTGATCGTCATCACCCCGTCCGCGACATCGACCAGCAGGGTCTCGTAAGCCATGGAGCGTCTCCCGTTTCGTTATTGTTTCAAGAGGTCAGGCGGCAGCCTGTCGATCTCCGCCAGCAGCGCAGCAAGGCGCTCCGCCGCAAGCTCGACGATGAGCCGCCCCTTCTCCGCATCGGCCAGCGCGGCATTGCCAATGGCACCGCTGGCGTTCAGATCCTGCGTCATCCAGGCAAAGCCGGCCTTTTCAACCAGCGGATGGGAGACAGCCAGATCGCGGTAGCGCGAGGGGAAATCGGCCAGAAGCTCGCGGCGCACCTTATTGGGGTGCAGATGCAGCATCATCGAGGTCTCGACCGCGCCGCCATGAATGCCGTATGCCAGCTCATCCTCCTGAAACAGCCCATCGGGCAGACCCAGATCGAACCAGCTGAGCCCGACCGTCAGCATCGACAACCGCACGCGCAGATCGACCGCGACGATATCCACGATCTGCGGCTGACCGCCATGCGAATTGAAGATCACCAGCTTGCGGATGCCGGCCCGGCGCACCGATTCCGCGATTTCCGTCCAGCTGCGGATCAGCCCCTCGGCGGAATGCGTCAGCGTTCCGGGAAAGGCCTGATGCTCGTTGCTCTTGCCGATTTCCTGCATCGGCAGAGCCAGCACCGGCAGGTCGGTCGGCACAAGCGCCAGTACTCGCGCCAGAATGCCGGCGTTCAGATCGGCATCGACCGACAGCGGCAGATGCGGGCCATGCTGCTCAATGGCCGCCACCGGCAGCACGGCAATGGCCCGCACTGTATCGAGTGCGGCGATATCAGCGGTAGAGAGATCGCGCCAGTAACGGCCAGCCATCAGAAATGCTCGTCCCGGACCACCTCGACATCCGACATATAGACGATGCCGACATAATCCTTCAGCAGCCCCTGCGACTGGGCGAGGATGGCGCGGGCGATCTCCTCCGTCGTCACCACGACGATCATCACATTGTCGAACACCTGCACCACATCGGCACCGCCACGCATGCCGCGCCGTCCCTTGCCGCCGAGATTGGGCACCACCGTATAGCCGGTCGCCCCCTGCTCCGTGATCATGCGCAGGATACGCGGTGCGCGCGCCACCTCGACCACGATCTCCACCTTCTTTTTCTTATGGGTCTGCAGCTCGTCGGTCATGGCGGCCTTCGCGTCAGAGGATCGCGCGGGCCAACGCCGCATAGAGCGGCAAGCCGGCGATCAGGTTGAAGGGGAATGTCACCCCCAGCGACAGGGTAACATAGAGCGCCGGGTCGGCCTGCGGCAGGGCGAGACGCATTGCCGCCGGCACTGCGATGTAGGAGGCGCTGGCCGCCAGCGTGGCCAGCAAGGTGCCGCCGCCGACCGACAGGCCGAGCGCCCAGGCGACGGCGAGGCCGAGGCTGGCGCCGATCAGCGGCATATAGAGGCCGAAGGCGATCAGGCGCGGCCGCAGCATCTGGAAGCCGGACACCCGGCGCGAAACCAGCAACCCCATCTCCAGCAGGAACAGGCAGAGCACGCCCTTGAACGGCGTCTCGAAGAAGGGCTGCACGGCGGCATAGCCATCGCTGCCACTCAGCCAGCCGATGACGAAACCGCCGACCAGCAGCATGACCGAGCCATTGGCCAGCACCTCGCGCAGCAACTCGCGGCGGTCGCCACCATCCGCCGCCATCGCACCGCCTTCCAGCGCCAAGGCGCGGCCGGCCAGCAGCAGCCCGGCGATGATCGCCGGCGTCTCCATGACCGCCAACATGGCGACCAGATAGCCCTCATAGCCGGTACCGTCGCGCGCCAGCATCTGCGTCGCCGCGACAAAGGTGACGACACTGACCGACCCGTAATGCGCCGCCACGGCGGCCGCATTCACCCGGTCCGCCCCGGCGAGGCGGCGCAGCAACGGATAGGCGATGTAGGGCATGCCGAAACTGAGGATGAGTGCAGCCAGCAGTGCTGGCAGGATGGCAAGGCCAAGGCCGGCATGACCCATCTCCACCCCGCCCTTCAGCCCGATGGCGAACATCAGGTAGATGGCAATGGCCTTGCCCACGACCTCCGGCATATCGAGGTCGGATTTCACGAGGCCGGCCACCAGCCCGAGCACGAAGCTCAGCACCAGCGGCGAGAGAAGATTGCCGAGAGCGGCATCGATCAGCGCGTCCATGACCGCCATAGCTGCCGTCAAGCCGCCGCCGAATCAAGCCGTTTCAATATGAAGCGCTCAGGCAGCGGGACGACCGAGGACGCGCCCTGGCTGCCAGCCCTCCGCCGCCTGATCGGCATCATAGGCATCCACTGCCGTTTGCAGGTTCAGCCAGAAGCGTGTCGTCGTCCCCAGCGACTTGGCAAGCCGCGCCGCCATTTCGGGCGTCACTCGCACATGCCCGTTCACCAACAGACTTATCTGCTTGCGGCTGGCACCCAGCGTTTCGGCCAGGTCCGTCACGGAAACACCGCGCGGCACCAGATAATGCTCCCGCAGTATCTCACCCGGCGCGGTCGGACGGCGATGGCGTTGCAAACCGGTCATCAATGGTAATCCTCCAGATTGATCACCTCGACATCCTTGCCGTCGAAAGTGAAGGTGATGCACCAGTTGCCGGAAACATGCATCGAATACTGCCCCCGACGGCTGCCTTGCAAGGGGTGGAAATCTTTCACGCCCTCGCAGTCGGCAAGGTCAGCTACCGCATCAAGATGGTCGAGTATGAGCAGCGCATTGCGCTGGAGATCGCGACCGACACGCGCACTCCGTCCGGTCTCGAAAAGCTCACGCAGCCCCTTGTGGCGGATGCGGGAAATTGCCAAGCGCGCCTCGTAGCGTTACCTGCATGGTAACAAACTGGCGTGATGAGCGCAATAAGCCTCACTCCGCCGGGGCGGGCTTTGCCGGCCGGCTCGCCTCGCCGCGTTTCTCCAGCCGTTCCAGCAGCGCGCCCAGGATGCCCTTCGGCATGAAGATGATGAACAGCACCAGCAGCAGACCGTAGATAGTACCGTCCAGCCCGTGCACATCATGGCCGACCAGGATGCGCAGCGATTCCGCCAGCAGCAGTGTGAAGACCGCCCCCACCGTAGGGCCAAGCTGCACATACATGCCGCCGGCGATGACCGCGAACACGATCTGCAGGCTGATGGCGATGCCCGACATGGTCTCCGGGTTGATATAGAGCTGGTACTGCGCGTAGAGCACACCGCCCAGCGCGGTCAGCATGGCGCTCAGCACCGTGATGGTCAGCTTGGTGCGGGTCACATTCATGCCGAGCGAGGCCGACGCATCCTCCTCCTCGGAGATCGCTTCCAGCGCATAGCGCGCCATCGACCGGTCCACCAGCTTCCACACCCACAGGCCGAACAGCCAGACCGCCAGCGCGATGTAGAAGAAGGTTTCCTTGTCGGAGAATTGCAGCGCCATCAGTGAATTGGGCGTGTCTGCCGAGCGCGGTGTGATGCCCAGCGAGCCGCCCGTGGTGTCGCGCAGCGCCACGATGGTCAGGCGTACCACCTCACTCAAGGCCAGCGTCACCAGCGCGAAATAATGGCCGACGATGCGGAAGCGGAAGCAGGGATAACCGATCAGCACCGCCACGATGCCGGCGAACACCATGGCGATGGGAATGCCGATCCAGGGCGACAGGCCGGCATCGTTCCACAGCAGCGTCACCGTATAGGCACCGATGCCCAGGAAGGCACCATGGCCCAGTGACACCAGCCCGAACCGGCCCATCAGCGACCAGCTGGTATAGATGAAGCCCCAGATCAGGATGGTGATCAGCAGATGCAGATAGTAATTGCCGAGCCCGAGGAACGGGATGACGGCAAGCACCGCGACGGCGATCAGCCAAGGCAACATACGCGGCATCTCAGCGCCTCCTCGACAGGATGCCTTGCGGCTTCAGGAACATCATCAGGATGAAGAAGGCGAAGGCGATCACATAGCCCCACTCGATGGCGAAGAAGAAACCGCCGATGGAGATGAACTGGCTGAAGATGAAGGCCGCAACGAAGCCGCCGATCATGTTACCGAGCCCGCCCATGACACAGATCATGAAGGTGATCGGCCCGAAGCTGAGGCCGATGGCCGGATGCACGTCATATTGCAGCACCAGCAGGCAGGCCGACAGGCCGGCAAGCCCGCCGCCGATGGCCGAGGTCATCAGATAGACGCGCTGAGGGTTCACCCCCATCAGCGGCATGATCTCGCGGTCCTGGCTGATGGCGCGGATCGCCGTGCCGATATAGGTGCGCGTCAGGAACAAATAGAGCGCCACCATCCCGGCCAGCGCGGTGACGAAGGCCAGCACGCGGGCAAAGCTGAAATACATGTCGGCGAATTCCAGCACCGGCAGGCGCAGCCCGATATTGCGGAACTCCACGCCGAACACCAGCGTCGCCAGCGCCTGCAGGAAGAACAGCACGCCACCGGTCACCAACAGCTGGTTGATCGGCGCCGCCCCCAGGATCGGCCTTATGACAAGGTAATGGAGCAGGGCGCCGGCGGCGGCCACAATGACGATGCCCGCCAGGAAGGCCGGCACGATCGGCACGCCGTAAAAGGCGAACAGCCAATAGACCGCATACATACCAATCATCACCAGCTCGGCGTAACAGATCCACACCACGTCGATGACACCGAAGACGAGGTTCAGGCCCAGCGCCAGCAGCGCCAGCACCCCGCCCAGCAGAATGCCGTTCAGGATCGCTTCCAGAAGGAAGATATCGAAGATTTCCATGTCCCCTGCTTCCCCCTAGAGCCCGATATAGGCCTTGCGGATTTCCTCGCTGGCCAGCAGGTCCTGCGCCTTGCCGGACAGCTTGATGCGGCCGACCTCCAGCAGGTAGGCGCGGTCCACGACCCGCAACACCTGCTGGATGTTCTGCTCGACGATCAGCACCGTGTAGCCCTCCTCGCGGATGCGCTGCACCAGCTCGAAGACCTGCTGCACGATAACCGGGGCAAGCCCGGCGGACGGCTCGTCCAGCAGCAGCAGCTTCGGCCCACTCATCAGGCCCCGGCCGATGGCGCACATCTGCTGCTCGCCGCCCGACATGGTGCCGGCCAGCTGGTCGCGCCGTTCCTTCATGCGCGGAAACAGCGAATAGACGAAATCCAGGCGATCCCTGAAATGCGCCCGGGCGGACGGGATATAGGCGCCCATCCGCAGATTCTCCTCCACCGTCAGGCGGGGGAACAGGCGGCGATGTTCCGGCACATGGGAAATGCCCATTTCGATCACCTTGAAGGGCGCCACATCGCGCAGCGACGCCCCTTCCATGGTGATGTCGCCCTTCTCGATGTCGATCAGCTTCGAGATGACGCGCAGCAGCGTCGTCTTGCCGGCCCCGTTCGGGCCGATGACCGCCACCGCCTCGCCGGCCTTCACCTGAAGACTGACATCGAACAGCGCCTGGAATGTGCCGTAGCCGGCGGAGACATTGGCAAGCTCAAGCACGGGCCTCTCCCGTCTCCGCGATCTCGACCCGCTCGGAGCCGAGATAGACCTCCACCACCCTTGGGTCGCTGGCGACCTCGCGCGGCAGGCCCTCCGATATCTTCTCGCCGTGGTCGAGCACCATCACCCGGTCCACGACGCGCATCAGCACGCCCATGATGTGTTCCACCCAGATAATGGTGATGTTCTTCTCGCGCCGGATCATGCTCAGCATGTCGGCAGCCTGGTCCATCTCCTGCTCATCGAGGCCGCCCAGGCTCTCGTCGGCCAGCAGCAACTTCGGCTGGGTGGCCAGCGCGCGGGCCAGCTCCAGCTTCTTCAAGCCGGCCGCCCCCAGCCCGTCAACCGAGGCCTTCGCATCGGTCGGCAGGTTCACCAGGCCCAGCGCTTCCTCTGCCTGGGCCCAGGCCTGCTGCCGCGAGACCCGGCCGTTCTGGCCGTAATAGGCGGCGACAGCCACATTCTCCAGGATCGACAGCCGCTTGAAGGGCCGCGGTATCTGGAAGGTGCGGCCGATACCCAGATGGCAGACATCCATCGGCCGCTGGCCGCCAATCTCCTGCCCCAGGAAGCTGATGCTGCCTTCCGTCGGGGCCAGCGTGCCGGCGATCAGGTTGAAGGTCGTGCTCTTGCCGGAGCCATTGGGGCCGATCAGCCCCAATATCTCGCCCTGCTCCAGACTGAAGGACACATGGTCAACGGCGGTGAAACCACCGAACCGCTTGGTCAGGTTAGATACGGTCAGCATGAATCATCCGCCGTTGCCACGGAAATCCGAACTCTGGTGAAGGGCAGGGCCGTCCGCACCCTCAGCGGGCGTAGACGTGGCCCTTCGGCAACGGCAGCACCGGATCGACCGTCTTGATAGCCGCCGGCCAGACCACCTTGGTGTCGCCATCGATGTACTGCATGACGACCGGGCTGGACCGCTCGTTCTGACCCGCCATCTCGGTGCCCGGACCATAGAACTTCACGCCATAGCCCTGGATCGTGCCACCGACCGGGATGTCGGTGTCGAGCGCGGCCTTGCGCAGCGCCTCCGGATCGAAGCCGCCATACTTCTTGATCGCGCGCGGCAGCACGTCGGTCAGGAAGATCCAGGTCTGGTTGAAGCCCATGGAGGTGTGCGGCGGCACCTGGTCGGCCTTGGTCTCTGCCTTGTAGCGCTTCACCATCTCGGCGGTCACGTCGCCCAGGCCCGGCGCCAGCGTCTTCGGGTCAAGCAGCTGGGCCGCCACCGGATCGACATTGTAGATGTAGTTGGCATCGGCGCCGAAGGTCTCGCGCAGCTTGTCGATCTGGCCGTAGCCGGCACCATGACCGATCAGCGCGCCCCACTTCAGGCCGAGCTCGCGCGCCTGACGCAGGAAAAGGGTGATGTCGGGATTGTAACCGGTGTGCAGGATGACGTCCGGGCGCTCGCGGCGCAGCTTGGTGACCAGGCTGGAGAGGTCGGGTGCGGTCGCGGCATAGCCTTCCTTCAGCACGATGTTCATGCCGAGTTCCTTGCACTTCGCCTCATTGCCCGAGGCGACGCCGGCACCGTAGGGACCATCCTCATAGATGATGGCGACGCGCACATCCTTCGGATCCTTGCCCAGCTTCGCCTTCGCATTCTCATGGGTGAAGGTGCAGGAGGCCGCGCCGAACTGGTCGGAATGGACCTGAGCGCGGAAGGCATATTGCAGGTTCTTGCCCTTGAACACGGAAGAGGCGACGCAGACATTCGCCCACATGAACTTCTTCAGCTGATCGACGCGCTGGGCCATCGGCACGCAGTGCGCGCTGGAGAACACGCCCATGATGACATCGACCTTTTCCTGCTCCAGCAGGCGGGTCATCTCGTTGATCGCCACCTCGGCCTTGGACTGCGCATCGGCGTAAGTCGCCACGATCTTGTGGCCCTCGACACCGCCGCGCTCATTGATGATGTCGATGGCCGACTTGGTGCCGATCGCGGCGGCCTGCGACCCGCCGGCCGCGAACGGGCCAGTATAGTCGAAGATCACGCCGATCTTGATGTCGGCCTGGGCCGGTGCGGCGACGAACAGCGCGGCTGCCGCTGCGGCACCCGCGCAATATGCCTTTATCCCTTTGAGCTGGGTCATTGTGAGTCCTCCCATGTTGCGACCCATTTTCGGGTTCGCTTATTTAGTTTATGCGCAACATGTTCCCGGCGGCGACTCGAGTTGTCATGGGCCTATACAGAAGGGCGTCGGCAAG
>NZ_JAKUSO010000065.1:0-19203 GCF_022449305.1 Oceanibaculum sp.
AGCACGGTCTGGAGATCATCCGCCGCCTCGTCGCCGGCAAGCGGCCGGGCGAGCCGGTGAATATCCTGACCCACTGCAATGCCGGATGGCTGGCGACGGTGGATTGGGGCACCGCAACCTCGCCGATCTATCAGGCGCATGACGCAGGCATCCCGGTTCATGTCTGGGTGGACGAAACCCGCCCGCGCAACCAGGGGGCCGGGCTGACCGCGTGGGAGCTGGCCAATCACGGCGTGCCGCACAAGGTGATCGTCGATAATGCCGGCGGCCATCTGATGCAGCATGGCCTGGTAGAAATGGTCATCGTCGGCACCGACCGCACCACCGCCACCGGCGATGTCTGCAACAAGATCGGCACCTATCTGAAGGCGCTGGCGGCACGCGACAATGGCGTGCCCTTCTATGTGGCGCTGCCCTCCCCCACCATCGACTGGTCGCTGTCCGACGGGCGCGCCATCCCCATCGAGGAGCGCGACGCCGCCGAGGTCACCCATGTCTGGGGCCGAACGGTGGATGGCGAGGTGCTGCCGGTGCGCGGCACGCCGGAGGAAAGCAGCGTCGCCAATTACGGCTTCGACGTCACGCCGGCGCGCCTTGTCACCGGCCTGATCACCGAGCGCGGCATCGCAGAGGCCAGCCGCGCGGGGCTGCTGGCGCTGTTCCCGGAATATCGTGCGCGGGCGGCCGGCGAATGAGCGATCTGGAACTCAAGCAGGCGCTGATCGCCGCCTGCCGCCGGATGAACGATCTCGGCATCAATCAGGGCACGTCAGGCAATGCCAGTATCCGCCTGCCGGACGGGTCCGGCCTGCTGGTCACCCCCTCCAGCCTGCCCTATGAGGCGATGACGCCCGAGGATATCGTCACGCTGGACTGGGAGGGAAAGCCTACAGGATCGCGCCGCCCGTCCAGCGAATGGCGCTTCCATCTGGACATATTGAAGGCGCGGCCCGATGCCGGGGCGGTGCTGCACACCCATTCCATGTTCGCCACCACCCTGGCCTGCCTGGGGCGCGGCATCCCCGCCTTCCACTACATGGTGGCGGTCGCCGGTGGGGCGGATATCCGCTGTTCGCCCTACGCCACCTTCGGCACGCAGGAGCTTTCGGCCCATGCGGTCAAGGCGCTGGAGGGGCGCAAGGCCTGCCTGCTGGGCAATCACGGCATGATCTGCCTGGAGGAAGATATCGGGAAGGCGCTGGCGCTTGCCGTCGAGGTGGAGACTCTGGCCGCGCAATACTGGCGGGCGCTGCAGATCGGCGAACCGATCCTGCTGCCGGCCGACGAGATGGCGCGGGTGCTGGAACGCTTCAACCGCATGCGCTACGGTCAATCGCCCGACTAGAGATTACGGAGACGATCATGGCGCTCGCGGCCGGCAGCAACATCACCCTCGACGCCGCGCTGCGCGAGGCCGAGGAACGCTTCGTCGCATCCAATCCGGAAAGCAAGCGCCTGCATGCCGAGGCGGCGAAGGCGATGCCCGGCGGCAATACCCGCACCGTGCTGTTCTACGAGCCCTTCCCGCTGACGCTGGCCAGCGGCGAGGGCTGCCATGTGCGCGATGCGGACGGGCATCTCTATACCGACTTCCTGGTGGAATATACGGCCGGCCTGTACGGCCATTCGCATCCGGTGATCCGGGGCGCCATCGAAGCAGCACTGTCGGACGGCATCGTGCTGGGCGGGCCGAACCTGCTGGAGGCCCGCTTCGCCGCCGCTTTGTGCGACCGTTTCCCGGCGGTGGAGCGCATCCGCTTCTGCAATTCCGGCACCGAATCCAACATGTTCGCCCTGTCGGCGGCGCGCGCGGCGACTGGCCGCGACAAGGTGATGGCGTTCCGTGGTGGCTATCATGGCGGCGTGCTGTATTTTGCCGGGGCGAACCCGCTGAACGCGCCCTTCCCGATGGTGATGGCGGACTATAACGATGCCGAGGGCGCGGCTCGGCTGATCGAAGCGGAGGGAGACCGGCTGGCCGCCGTCATCGTGGAGCCGATGCTGGGCTCCGGCGGCTGCATCCCGGCGGAACCGGCGTTCCTGCAGGCGCTGCGCGACGCCACGGCGAAGACCGGCGCGCTGCTGATTTTTGACGAGGTGATGACCTCTCGCCTCGCCCCCGGCGGGCTGCATGGCGAGCTGGGGATCACGCCTGATCTGGTGACGCTGGGCAAGTATCTGGGCGGCGGCCTGACCTTCGGCGCCTTCGGCGGGCGGGCGGAGATCATGGACCGGTTCGATCCGCGCCGGCCCGGTACCTGGCCGCATGCCGGCACCTTCAACAACAATGTGCTGACGATGGCGGCGGGGCTGGCCGGGCTGACGCAGATCTACACGCCGGACACCGCCATCGCGCTGAACCGGCGCGGCGATGCGCTGCGCAACCGACTGAACGGCATTGCCGAGGCGATGGGCCTGCCGATCCGGGCAACCGGGCGCGGCTCCATGATGTGCCTGCATGCCGCCAGCGGCCCGGTGCGCCGCCCCGCCGATGTGGCCGGCATGCCGAAGGCGCTGCGCGACCTGCTGCATCTGGACTTGCTGGAAAAAGGCCAGTACCTCGCCCGGCGCGGCATGATCAATTTGTCGCTGCCGATGGAAGCGCCGGATCTGGACGGGCTGGCCGCCGCCTTCGCGGAAGTGCTGGAAGCCCGCGCCGGCCTGATCGAGGCGTCAGTCGCCTAGCTTCGCCGCCCTGATCTTCTCGTCCGTATTATACTGGGACAGCGCGTAGATCGCCCAGAGAGCGGCCGGAATCCAGCCGATCAGCGTGATCTGCAGGATCAGGCAGACGATGCCGGCGATCGGCCGCCCGATGGTGAAGAACAGCAGGAAGGGCAGGAAGATCGCGATGATGAGGCGCATCGGGCCGGCTCCTTTTTGAGCGGTTGAGGCTTTCGCTGCCAGAATAGCCGCAGCCGCCCCGGCAATCTATCCGAATACCGCCCTATGCTTCGAGACGCCGCCCAAGGCTTTGGGCGGCTCCTCAGCATGAGGTCACCAAGTGGCACCGCCTGTAATCCAACATCCCCCTCGCCCTGAGGAGCCGGCGCCCAGCCTTTTGGGAGCCGGCGTCTCGAAGGGCATCGGGGGGAAGCTTCAAACAGCCCTTACGCCGCCTTCGGCAGCCGGTCGCGCCCGTGCGGCGCGTCATGGTCCAGCACCGGCCCCAGCGGCACGATCCCGCTGCCGTTGATCTTGCGGTGGCTTTCATAATAGTGCCGCTTGATGTGCGTGAAATTCACCGTCTCGGCTACGCCCGGCACCTGATACAGCTCGCGCGTGTAGCCCCACAGGTTGGGGTAGCTGGCCAGCGAACGCAGATTGCATTTGAAGTGGCCGACATAGACCGGATCGAAGCGGATCAGCGTGGTGAACAGCCGCCAGTCCGCCTCGGTGATCCGGTTGCCGGCGATATAGCGCTGGCGCGCCAGCCGGTCCTCCAGCATGTCGAGCGCGCCGAACAGGCTGGTGACGGCCTTCTCGTACTTGTCCTGCTCGGTGGCGAAGCCGGCCTTGTACACGCCGTTATTCACCCGGTCATAGACCATCTCGTTGATGGCATCGATCTCGGCGCGCAGCGGCTCCGGGTAGAAATCCAGGCCGGGATTTTCCGCCACATCATCGAACTCGCTGTTCAGCATGCGGATGATCTCGGCGGATTCATTGTTCACGATGGTCTGCTTCTGCTTGTCCCACAGCACCGGCACGGTGACGCGGCCGGTATAGTCGGGCTTCGCCTTCAGATAGACCTCGTAGAGCCGTCTCGCCCCGGTCAGTTCGTCAGGCTCGGAAAACTCCCAGCCTTCCTCCAGCATCAGCGGATCGACGATGGAGAGGGTGATGGCATTCTCCAGCCCCTTCAGGGCACGGAAGATCAGCGTGCGGTGCGCCCAGGGGCAGGCCAGCGAGACGAACAGGTGATAGCGCCCGGCCTCGGCAGGAAAGCCGGAGGAGCCATCGGCCGTCACCCCGTCGCGGAAGGAAGATTCCTCGCGCTTGAAAGCGCCGCCGGTCGATTTCGTATCGTACCAGACATCCTTCCACTCACCGTCCACCAGCATGCCCATCGGCCATTCTCCCTGTCGATCATGATGGTGCTGATGTTTGGCGGTACGTCGCGATTGCAAGGGATGGTAGGGTGAAAGTCATACCATTGCCTTGATCCGGGACGTCATGCGCCTTCTGGTCCTTTTCGCCATCCTGCTCAGCCTGTCCGGCTGCGGCGTGGCCGCCGCCCCCTGCCGGGGCGTTTCGCTGGTGCTGAAAATGATCCCCTATGTCGGGCACACGGCGGCACAGCCGACCGACGCCTGCGCCGCAGCCATCGACCCCGAGCTGATCTAGGGACCTTCGCTAGCCCGTAAAGATGTGATTGTCCCAGCGCGCGTCAGCAAAACCGCTATTCAGCGCGCGGGTCCGCCCGGCAATGGGGTCGTACTCGACCAGCGCGCCCAGCCCGTTGCTGACGATGAAGCGGCCCGGCACCGGCGCGGCAGCAAGACCGCACCCGTCCGCCAGATCGAGCGGCTGCAGGGGCCGGCGCGTCGCCGCTTCCCAGAACAGCGCCCGTCCGCCGCGCGGCGAGGTAACGCCAAGGATGGTGCCCCCGGCATCGACGGCGGCACTGCCGCAATAGTTGCGCAGCCGCGACCAGGCGGCGTCCGGCATCTCCAGCAGCTCGATCTCCCGGCCCGGTCGCGCCAGCCCGACCAGCGGCACCAGATCGCTCGAGGGGCCTTCATACTGCATGGCGATCACCGTCTCGCCCGCCACCGTCACCGCCATATGACGCAGGCTGAGCTGGAAGAACTCGCCCGGCAGGCGGCGCTGCTCAATCAGGCTGCCGTCGCGGATATCGATGAAGGCAACGGAAGAATCCATCGTATCGAGGTTCAGCTTCATGCGCTGCACCTCGGGATGGGTCAGGATACCGCCATTGGCGACGATCAGCGTGCGCCCGTCCGGCAGCAGGCGCAGATCATGCGGGTCCATGCCGCCGGTCTGCCATTCGCCGATGCGGCGGTAAGAGTCCGTGGCATCATACAGGCCGATCAGCCCGCGCTTGCCCTCATAGTCGATCTCCGTCGCCAGCAGCAGCCGGCCGCCCTTCACGAACAGCCCGTGCCCGGCGAAGGCCCGGTCCTCCATCGCAGGGATGGTGTGCGCGGCCGTGCCGCGGGCGGCATCGACCACCAGCGCGAACCGGCCGGGCCGCCGCCCGAAGAACACGCCGTAACGCCCGTCCGGACTAACCGCCGACCCGTGACCGCGCGCCGGCATCGGCAGGTCGAACAGCCTCGCCCCGGTCGCATCGAAACCGCTGGCGTAGAAGCGCCCCTTCCGGTCGGCGCGGGCGCTGAGGAACAGCGACTCCCTGCCGCGTGCCAGCGCCTCGACGCCCGGCAAAGCCCCGGCGGCGGCGAGGCCAGCCAGCGCGGAGCCTGTCAGGAAGAACCGTCGGGAGATCGGCATGATTTCTTCCTCAGTCTCCGTCGAGCGCGTTGAAGCCGAGCGGGATATCCAGCGCCCCGGTCAGCCGTGTCGCCAGCAGCTGCTTCAGCGCCGCTGTCTCCTTGGCCAGCTGCAGCAGCTTCACACGCTCCGCCTTGTCCTTCACCGCCTCCTTCAGCGGCAGGGACACCGAATCGGCGGTGGCGATGGTCTGCTTGAAGGCACGCCGGAACAGGTCGTCCAGCTTCTTGTCGCCGGCCACGTCGCGCACGAAATGGCCGAAGCCCTGGCCGCCGCCCTCGCCGAGATAAAGCGCTTCGGCGGCGCGCAGATTCACACGGATATTCTCCATCGAGCGGCCGCTGCGCCAGGATTCGCTAAGCTGCGGCTTCGCCTCCTTGGCGCTGCCGCCCAGCGGACGCGCCAGCTTGTGGTCGGCCACCAGCTCAACCGCCGTATGCAGGCTCTTGAACAGGTCCAGCGTGGCCTCGCTGGCGCTCTGGTAATGGGTGCCGGCCTCACCCGCCCTGGCCACGGTCTGCGCGTAATCCCCGCGCCAGGCACGCAGCACATCGGTCGCCATGCCGGCCATGTTGCCGGATATCGCGGTCACCGTCTCGCAAGCGAAGCCGGCGGGCGGCGCATCGTCATACAACAGCCGTTCCAGCGCCGGCAGCCCCTGTACGGCAACGCTGCCGGTCTCGAAGGCGTGCTGGCTGATGCGCTCCCGGTCGCCGGACTTCAGCATCTCGCCAAGCTGCCGTCCCACCGTGTTGCGGGTGTCCGGCCACATGGCGAAGCGCTGCAGCCGCATGAACAGATCGACCGGGCCGAAGCGGATATGCTGCACGCCCTGCCAGGCATCGGACGCTTCGCCATAGGCCGTCCGCAGCGCCGCGAAGCCGGCATCGGACGGCGCGCCGCAATAGGCCCGCGCGGCCTTGTCGAGCCCGGCCATCGCCGTCTCCAGCGCCGCATAGCGCGGGATCACATGATGCTCGACCAGATCGGCATTGAGCTGCCGGTAGGCGCCGGCATCGATGGCCTGGGCAGGCCGGGCAGCCGGCAGGGCGGCCATCGCCGCCAGCGCCAGCATGGCCAGGACGGGCAATATCCGCAGTCGCATGATCTTTCTCCTAGAGCGAATTCAGGAAGGCCAGCAGCGCCTCGCGGTCGGCCTTGCTCATCTCCACCACCTTCTGCTTCGCCGCCTCGGCCTCGCCGCCATGCCACAGGATCGCCTCCAGCAGGTTGCGGGCGCGGGCATCGTGCAGGAAGTAGGTGTGGCCGCTGACAGTCTCCGTCAGGCCAATACCCCAGAGCGGCGGGGTGCGCCATTCGCGGCCATCCGCCTTGGCTTCCGGCCGGTTGTCGGCCAGCCCCTCGCCCATATCGTGAAGCAGCAGGTCGGTATAGGGCCAGATCAGCTGGAAGGACTGTTCCTCGCCGTCGAAATCGCGGGCCGTGACGAATTTCGGGCGATGGCAGGCGGTGCAGCCGCTCTCATAGAACATCTGCTTGCCGCGCAGCACCTTCGGGTCGTCCACATCGCGCCGGGCCGGCACGCCGAGATTGCGGGCATAGAAGGTGACGAGGTCCATCATCTGCTTCGTGACCTCGGTGCCTTCCAGCGTATCGTCGCCGGTCGGCGCCTCGCGGCAGGCCTTCTGCGCCGGTGTGCAATCGCCCCAGGAGGCCGGCACCATCGGTGTCGAGATACCGATATCGCCAGCAAAAGCGTGCGCCGATTGCTGGCGTACCGTCGGCTCGCCCGCCTTCCAGCCGAAACGACCGATCGACAGACCGCCCTTTACGCTGTCCCACACGAGGTTGGGCCGGCCGGAAATGCCGTCGCCATCCTTATCGTCGGGGTCGGCCCAGGCGAGGATATCCTCCTCCGGGATGGCTTCCAGCAGGCCAAGGCCAATCATCGGCGAGGCCACGCGCGGCGACAGCATGATCTCCGGATGCATCGGCCCGTATTTCAGATTGGCAACGCTGTAGGTAGGTTTGCGCAGAGTGACGACCTCGCCATCGGCCAGCGTGACCGGCACATCCTCATACTCGACGACCATCTCGCCTTCCGGCTGATGGCCCTGGATCGCGAAATTCTGCAGCTGGGTGCCGTAGGTCGGATCGCCGATCAGCGCCGCCTCGCCCTTCGCCAGCAGGGAGCGCTGCGCCTCGTCCTGTGGCGGGATCGACAGGCGCAGAAACATCGATACTGCCTGCTCGCCCGCGGCCGGCGGGCCGCCGCGCCCGTCCTTCAGATGGCAGCCCTGGCAGGAGCGCGAATTGAACAGCGGCCCCAGACCGTCTGAAGATTCTGTGGAGCTGGGAGCCGACACCCAGATCTTGCGGAAGATGCCATCGCCGACCTTGAAATCCAGCTGCTTCTCGAATGCCATGTTGCCGGACGGGTGCGAGAAGATGCTGGTGTTCAGCGGCTTGTAGACCGTTGCCGCCCCACCCTGGTTCTGCTCGAACTTCTCCGCCTCGGAGAAATCCTCCGTAGGCTTGGTGACGGCGGCGATGCGCGCCTTTTCCGCCTTGCTGCCCGGCGCGGCCGCGCCGGCTGTGTTCACCGCCAGCCCGAGAAACGAAACGACTGTCCCGGCAATCAACCCCAGCGAAACGGCACCCTGCCAACCCGCCAGAAAACCCGATCGATACATGCTCATCACAAAAAGTTGCGGAAACGAAAGGCGGAGCACCCCGCAGCGATACCGCAAGATGCTCCGCCGGCCTTTGGCCGTCTTGTCGGCTTACTGGAAGACGGCCGCCGGATTGTCGAGGCTATCGGACCCCTCGAAGGAGATCGGCTGCAGCTCCAGCAGCGCCACCGCGCGCTCGAAGGAACGGGTCTGCACGGTCAGCGCATCGATGACCGCCTGCAGCGTCGCGGCGCCTTCCTCATTGCCCGCCGCCAGCATCTGGTCATAGGCCTCGACCGTCTCGGCGCGCTGCTTCATCGCCTTCGCCGCCTTCAGCGTGGCATCCAGTGCCTGCCTGGTTTCGGTCGCCAGCGCCGGGTCGGAAGCACGCACCAAATCGTGCAGGCTGCGGCCGTTCACCATGCTCTTGCCGTCGATGCGGCTATAGCTGCCGAAATAGACCGCACGCATGCCGACGATGTCGTAATAATGCGAATTGTGGGTGTTGTCGGAGAAGCAGTCATGCTCCTCCTCCGGGTCGTTCAGCAGCAGGCCCAGCTTCATGCGCTCGCCCGCCAGCTCGCCATAGGACAGGCTGCCCAGTCCGGTCAGAATGATCGACAGCCCGCCTTCCGGGCCGGCCTCCATCACCGCCTTGCGTGCCTCGCCATCGGCCCCCCAATTGGCGACCATCTCTTCCAGATCGTCCAGCAGCAGATCGGTCGCCACAGTGAGGTACTGCGCGCGCCGGTCGCAATTGCCGTTGGTGCAGGCTTCACCCCTGGCATAATCGGTCCAGGGGCGGTTACCGGCACCCGGACCGGTACCGTTCAGATCCTGGCCCCAGAGCAGGAATTCGATGGCGTGGTAGCCGGTGGCGACATTCGCCTCGACCCCGCCAATCTCCTGCAGCTTTTCGGCCAGCAGCTCCTTGGTGATGGTGGAGGCGTCGATCTCCTCCCCGCCATGGGTGATCTTCGGATTGCCGATCACGTTGGCGGTGTAGAGCGGGTTCTCATCGGAATCGGTGCCGTAGGAGGAATCGACATAATCGATCAGCCCCTCATCCAGCGGCCAGGCATTCACCTTGCCTTCCCAGTCATCGACAATGGCATTGCCGAAGCGATAGACCTCGGTCTGCTGGTAGGGCACGCGCGCGGCCAGCCAGGCGCGCTTGGCCGCCTGCAGCGTCGCGGCGCTGGGCGTATCGGTCAGCGCTTGGACAGCAGCCTTCAGCTCCTTCGCCCGGACGAGGGAATCCGCATACATCGCCTCGGCAATGTCAGCATAATTCGTCAGCACGGCACGCACCGCGCCCTCGCTGGAAGCCGCCGATACCGGCGCTGCCGCAAAGGCCAGCAGCCCGGCCGCCGCGATGCCCAGAAAACTCCGTCTCATGCGTAAATCCCTTCCTGTATTTCGCTGGGCGTACGCCCGGTTCCCCGCCCAGACAAGCGATCAGCTTCCCTGGCGGGTAACGCCCCAATGTTCATCGAGAAGATGATAATGAGAGTGATTTATAATCTCAACAAATACCGGGTCATACCCGTAAGGACACATGGCCGCACCGCGTGCCTGCCATGCAAATCAGCGCTGCGGCATGGACAAGCACCGGCTTAGCCCCTAAGCAGGATTGGCTGGCCTGTCGCCAGCGCCCCGAGCCGCAACCGCCGGAGACGGATGGACGCGATCAAGAGCCAGTGGGCGGGTTTGCCGCCGAACGTGCGCGGCATCCTCTGGGTCGTGCTGTCCGGCCTGTTGTTCGCCAGCTTCATGGCCATCGTGCGCTATGTCGGCACGACCATGAATCCGATCCAGATGTCGTTCATCCGCTATGCCTTCGGCATGATGTTCATGCTGCCCTTCTTCATGCGCATGCAGCTGTCGGACTTCCGCGCCGCGAATATCAAGCTGCATGCGACGCGCGGCATCCTGCACGGACTGGCGGTGATGATGTGGTTCTATGCGATGAGCCGCATCCCCATCGCCGAGGTGACCGCGCTGGGCTTCACCTCGCCGATCTTCGCCACCATCGCCGCCGTGCTGCTGCTGGGCGAGCGCATCCGGATGCGCCGCATGATCGCAGTGGCGGGTGGGCTGCTTGGCGCCCTGATCATCCTTCGGCCCGGGGCGGCGATCATCGACCCCGGCGCCATCGCCATGCTGGTGGCAGCGCCGATCTTCGCCTTCTCCGACGTCATGGCGAAGCTGCTGACGCGCAAGGAGAGCGGACCCGCTGTTGTCGGCTACCTGTCGATCTTCGTGACGCTGGTGACGATGGTGCCGGCGATCTATGTCTGGCGCTGGCCGACACCGGAGGAATGGGCGCTGATGGCGCTGACCGCCTTCATCGCCACGTTGGGCCATCTCGCCATGGTGCAGGGTTTCAAGCTGGCCGATGTGTCGGTGACACAGCCGGCCAAGTTCCTGCAGCTGATCTGGGCGACGCTGATCGGCTTCCTGCTGTTCAGCGAATTTCCGACAATCTGGACCTGGATCGGCGCCGCCATCGTGGTTGCCGCCGTCAGCTATATCGCCCACCGCGAGGCCGTTGCCCGGCGGCACGAATAGACAAATATAATTTTCGCTACTTTGAATCGAATTTCCGTGCGCCCATATCTCTCAGACGCACTGATAAAGGCAGCCGATGACGGTCTTCGACACGAGCCGTACTGAGACTACCTACAGCCTCGGGAATGTCGCCTCGACGGATATCCCCGACGAGCGGCTGCGCGATCTCGCGGCCTACTGGCATGAACAGCGCGGCAGCAACCTCCTGCCCGGCCGGGATGATGTCGATCCGCTGGATTTGCCGCACAAGCTGCTGCCGAGCATGATCCTGCTGGATATCGTCGGCTCGGAACGCTACCGCCGGTTCAAATTCCGCCTGGTGGGCACCGCCATCTACACCCATGTCGGGCGCGAGCTGACCGGCCTGCACATCGACGAGGCGCTGCCGGAACCCTACCTGTCCTACGTCAGCTTCACCCATGCGACAGCGGCCGACCGGCGCTGCCCGGTCTATTCCGAGACGCTGTATCACGACCAGGGAAACTTCGTGAACGGCATCACCTACCGGCTGGTGCTGCCGCTGGCCAGCGATCACGAGACAGCCGACCGCATCATGGTCTGCCAGTTCTGGGTCCGGCGCGGCGACAAGAGCCGCTGGGAAGGCGACTGGCGCACCGTGCAGCCGCTCACCCAGCTGGTGGACTTCCCGTAGGGTCAGGCGGACCGCAGCTTTTCCACCAGCACCGGCAGCGACTTGATGTCGAAGCCCTTGGCCGCAGCCTCGGCGACCACCGCGTCGGCATCGGCGCCATGCTTCAGCACCTGCGTCGCGCCATAGAGCAGATAGACACGCGTGCCGGTGCGGCAATGCGCCAGCACAGGCTTGCCGGCCCTTTCCAGCAGCGCGTCGAACGCCTCGACATCCTGCTTGCCGATGGTCGAGCTGGTGACCGGCAGGAAGTGATATTCAACCCCCAGCGCCTCGGCCTGCGCCTTGGCGTCGGCCATCGCCATCTGCCCCGGCTCCTCATTGTCCGGCCGGTTGTTAATGATGGCGCGGTAGCCCATCGCCGCAATTTCCTTCAGCGAGGCCGAATCGACCTGCGCACCGGTATCGATGCCCGGCGCCATTTCGGTCGTCTTGAAGCTCATGCCCGTTCCTCCCCTTCTGTGGATTTTATGGTCGGCTCTCCCGGCGTGCGCAGCGCGGCGATCAGCCCCATGACGAAGCCGATGCCGGCCGTCTCGGCATTATACAGCACAAGTCCCGCACCGCCGGCGGCCAGCGCCGTATAGGCCGCCCAGTTCTGCCGGCGCCACAAGGCATAGATACCGGCCAGCACCGCCAGGATGCCGAAGCCGCTATACTGGAAGAACAGGATCAGCCCGGTGCGCGGATGGCACCACCAGGGCCCGTTCCCCGGATCGCAGAGATGGCCGATCCAGTGCTGCTGCACCACCAGATAGCGATAGGCAAGACCGAAACCGATGCCGGCCACCGCCCAGAACAGCGCGCGGCGGCGCGATGGTGTTATCTGCAACACGTTGCCGGTTTCCTTCGAGGGGATCGCAAAACGTCCCGCAGGAAACCGGCCCAAGCCGTCCCGGTCAAGGGCTATCCTTTAGGCGCTATCAGAGAACAGCCAGCATCAGGCCGGCAGCACAGCACGCCCCGCCGGCAGCGCGCGCCAGCACCGGGCGCCCGTTGCGCATACCGGCAAGGGCGATACCGATGCCGGCCAGGTGCAGCAGCGCAGTCGCCACAGCGAAGCCCGCGAAATAGGCCGCCCCGCCGCCATCAGCCGGCATCTCCAGCCCGTGCGCCATGCCGTGCGACACCGCGAAGGCGGCGACGATGACCGCCCCCGCCCAGCGCGGCAGCACCACGCCGAACAGGGTCAGCGCGCCCAGCACGATGACGGAGCCCAGGATCATCGCCTCCATCCCTGGCATCTCGACGCCGGCAAGGCCGAGCAGCCCGCCCAGCAGCATCGCGCCGACAAAGGCCGCCGGCCACATCCAGACCGATTTGCCGGATTGCTGGCCCGACCACAGGCCGACCGCCAGCATCGCCAGCAGATGGTCCGGGCCGGTCAGCGGATGCAGGAAACCATGTTCCAGCCCGTGCACGGCGCCGACTCCGGTATGGGCCAGCGCCGGCGTCGCAGCGACGGACAGCAAGAGGGCGAGGAAGGGGGTGGTCCTGTTCATATTCATTGCTCCCTTAGGCGGCTTGCTTAGGCGACGGGCTGGCCGGCGGGCACAAGGCCGCCCGCCTTCTCGATAAAGGATGTTACGACCGGCACCCCCTCGCCGCTTTTCATGTTGGTGAAGACATAGGGCCGGTCGCCGCGCATGCGCTTCGTGTCGGCATCCATGACCGCGAGATCGGCGCCGACCAGCGGCGCCAGATCGATCTTGTTGATGACCAGCAGATCGGAGCGGGTAATGCCCGGCCCGCCCTTGCGCGGGATCTTCTCGCCGCCGGCCACGTCGATGACGTAGATGGTGATGTCCGCCAGCTCCGGGCTGAAGGTGGCAGCCAGATTGTCACCTCCCGATTCGATCAGGATGATTTCCAGGCCGGGGAACTTCGCGTTCATGTCGGCCACGGCGGCAAGGTTGATCGAGGCATCCTCGCGGATGGCCGTATGCGGGCAGCCGCCGGTCTCCACCCCCAGGATGCGCTCGGTCTCAAGCGCGCCGACCCGGTTCAGGATCAGCGCATCCTCCTTGGTGTAGATATCGTTGGTGATGGCGCAGATGTCATAGACGCTGCGGAAGCGCTTGCACAAAGCCTCCATCAGCGCGGTCTTGCCGGAGCCGACCGGGCCGCCGATGCCGACGCGGAGCGGTCCATTGGGGGATCGGGTCATGAGCGGAACAGCCTCGTATATTGCGTTTCGTGTTTCATGGAACCGATATCGGCGCGGAACATCGCCCCGCCGAGATCGTCGAGATCGCTGGCCAGCGCCTGCCGGGCCGTCCCGGCCACAGCCGCTTCCAGCGCCACCAGCGCGCGCTGGCCATCGGTCTGGCCGAGCGGCACCAGCCGCACCCCGGCGGAGACCAGATTGGCGACGAAACCATGCAGATAGGCTGCCAGAATGGCGTCCAGCGGGATGCCATGGCCGGCTGCCGCCGTGCCGACCGCGACCGGATAGGCGATGTCCGTGCCGGCCCGCCGCTGCAATTCGCCGACCGCCGCACAGGGCCAGGCGGCGGCGATGGCGACTGCAAAGCTGCGCCCCTGCATCGCGGTTTCCAGATGGCGTTCGCGCGATGGCAACAGGGCCAGCGCCAGCCCGTTGACCGCGTCCAGCCGGTCCCATGCGCTTGCTACCGACGCACGCCAGGCCTCGGCCAGCAGGATCGCATCATTGCGCCCGCTGCCCCATTCCAGCAGGTCACGCAGCCAACCGGTCAGACTGTCGAGGTCGCCGATATCGCCTACCTCCACCGCCCATTCCAGCCCGTGGCTGTAGGAAAAGGCGCCAACCGGGAAGGACGGTGTCAGCCAGGTCATCAGCCGGTAGAGCGTGGCCTCGCCAGAGCTGCCAGTGGTGCCGTCAGTGGTGGTGATGGTGGCCATGACCATGTCCATGCGAATGACCGTGGGAATGCCCGCCGCCGGTCGGCACATCGGCATAGGCGCCGCCTTCCGGGTCGAAGGGTCGGGCGACCGCCGTGACCTCCGCTCCCAGCCGTCGGGCCATGTCGGCCAGCACATGGTCGGCGCGGATCAGGATCGCCTCGCCTTCCAGCATCGCCGGGATATGCCGGTTGCCGATATGCCAGGCCAGCCGCAACAACGCATGCGCGTCGGCACAGCGCAGTTCCAGCAACTCTTCCGGCGCCGCCAGCACCTCGATAACGCCGTCCTGCAGCGCCAGCCCATCACCCTGGCGTAGATGGCGCGGCTCCGGCAAATCGAGCAGGAAATCCATGCCCTCGTCACTGGTCAGCGCGATGCGCCTCCGGCTGCGCCGGTCGAAATCCAGCGTCACCCCGCCCAGCCTTTTCTCCGGGTTCCATTCGCCGGCCGGCAGGACGAGGGTGGCGCGCTTGATCTGGTTCATCAGGTCCTCAGAACAGGAAATAGCGCTGCGCCATCGGCAGCACGGTTGCGGGCTCGCAGGTGACGATCTCGCCATCCACGCGCACCTCGTAGGTTTCCGGATCGACGGAGATTTCCGGCAGGTAGTCGTTATGCACCATCGATGCCTTGGAGATGCCGCCGCGTGTGTTCTCCACCGGCAGCAGGGTCTTGGCGAGGCCGTATTTCTCCGCGATGCCCTCCTCCAGCGACGCCTTCGAGACGAAGGTGACCGCGCTCTCGGTCAGCGACTTTCCATAGGAGGCGAACATCGGCCGGTAATGCACCGGCTGCGGCGTCGGGATGGAAGCGTTGGGATCGCCCATCGGGGCGGCGGCGATGCTGCCCATCTTCAGCACCAGGTCCGGCTTCACGCCGAAGAAGGCCGGGTTCCAGAGCGTCAGGTCGGCCAGCTTGCCGGTCTCTATGGAGCCGATATGCGCGCTCATCCCATGCGCGATGGCGGCGTTGATGGTGATCTTGGCGATGTAGCGCTTCACCCGGAAATTGTCGTTCTCGCCGCTTTCCTGCGGCAGGCGGCCGCGCTGCACCCGCATCTTGTGGGCGGTCTGGAAGGTGCGGATGATCACCTCGCCAACGCGGCCCATCGCCTGGCTGTCGGAGGCGATGATGGAGAGCGCGCCCATATCGTGCAGGATATCCTCCGCCGCGATGGTTTCGCGCCGGATGCGGCTCTCCGCGAAGGCCACATCCTCCGGGATCGAGGAATCCAGGTGATGGCAGACCATGAGCATATCGAGATGCTCGTCCAGCGTGTTCAGCGTGTAGGGCCGCGTCGGATTGGTCGAGGACGGGATGACATGCGGCAAGCCGCAGACCGTCAGGATGTCCGGCGCATGGCCGCCGCCCGCCCCCTCGGTATGGAAGGCGTGGATGGTGCGGCCCTTGAAGGCGGCGACGGTATCCTCGACGAAGCCGGATTCATTCAGCGTGTCGGTATGGATCATCACCTGCACATCGAGATCGTCCGCAACACCGAGGCAGCAATCGATCGCCGCCGGGGTGGTGCCCCAATCCTCATGCAGCTTCAGCGCCATCGCGCCGGCCTTCACCTGCTCCACCAGCGCCGCGGGCAATGCCGCATTGCCCTTGCCGGCGAAGGCGAGGTTCATCGGGAAGGCCTCGGCGGCCTGCAGCATGCGCGCCATATGCCAGGCGCCCGGCGTGCAGGTCGTCGCGTTGGTGCCGGTCGAAGGGCCGGTGCCGCCGCCGATCATGGTGGTGACGCCGCTCATCAGCGCCTCCTCGATCTGCTGCGGGCAGATGAAATGGATATGGCTGTCGATGAAGCCGGCGGTCAGGATCTTGCCCTCACCGGCGATCACGTCGGTGGTAGGGCCGACGATGATGGTCACGCCGGGCTGGATGTCCGGATTGCCGGCCTTGCCGATGCCGGCGATACGCCCGTCACGGATGCCGACATCGGCCTTCACGATGCCCCAGTGATCGATGATGAGGGCGTTGGTGATGACGGTATCGACGGCACCGCCTGCCCGCGTAACCTGCGACTGGCCCATGCCGTCGCGGATCACCTTGCCGCCACCGAACTTGACCTCCTCGCCATAGATCGTGTGGTCCTTCTCCACCTCGACAATCAGGTCGGTATCGGCCAGCCGCACCTTGTCGCCCACGGTGGGGCCGAACATGTCGGCATAGGCGCCGCGCGAAATCCTAGCCGGCATTGTCGCCTCCCTTAAGGGTGCCCATGACCTTCTGGTTGAAGCCGTAGATCGTGCGCGCGCCATCCACCGGCACCAGCGCCACCTCGCGGCTCTGCCCCGGCTCGAAGCGCACCGCCGTGCCTGCCGCGATATCCAGCCTCTTGCCATAGGCCGCCTGCCGGTCGAAGGACAGCGCCGCGTTGGTCTCGTAGAAATGATAATGGCTGCCGACCTGCACCGGGCGGTCGCCTGTATTGGCGACGGTCAGGATGGTGACGGGCCGGCCTTTATTCAGCTCGATCTCGCCATCGACGGGGAAGATTTCACCAGGGATCATGACGCCCTCCCTCAGCGGATCGGTTCATGGACGGTCACCAGCTTGGTGCCGTCGGGGAATGTCGCTTCCACCTGCACGTCGTGGATCATCTCGGCGACGCCTTCCATGACCTGCGCGCGGGTGATGACATGGGCGCCGGCCTCCATCAGTTCGGCGACGGAGCGCCCGTCGCGCGCGCCCTCCACCACGAAATCCGTGATCAGGGCGATGGCCTCGGGATGGTTCAGCTTCACCCCGCGTTCCAGCCGGCGCCTGGCCACCACCGCCGCCATGGCGATCAGCAGCTTGTCCTTTTCCCGTGGCGTCAGATTCATCGCTCCCCCCTCAGCACATCCAGGCGCGCGGCATCGGCTGCCCGCGCAAAATTTGCAGCAGATCGATCAGCGCGGCGCGCAGCACGATGCCGGTGCGCGCCACCAGGCGCGCATGCAAAAGCCCGTTCCAGGCGCTGGCCCCGCCCTCGACCGCCGGATGATGCTCCAGCACAGCGCGGACCGCACCCAGACGCTCCTCGGCATCGCCGGTGACATGGAGCAGCGCGGCGACCGCCCGCCCACCGCCGGCAATGGCCGGCCGGTCCAGCAGGGTGGCGATGTCGCCGTCCAGCCGTGTCGTATCCGCGAACACAAGCCGCCCGGCCCGGCGCACGCGCCAGCGATCGGCGAACTGCCCGTCCGTCACCTCCTCGCCGCGCGCGGTGCGGCCGAAGATGGTGGATTCGACGATCAGCAGCGCGCCATCGGCGGCGACATCGGCCTCCAGCCGGCGGCCGAAGCGCCCGCCCTGGAACAGGATGGTCTCCTGCGGCAGCCAGTCGAGCCGCCCGCCCGCGCCGACCTCCAGCCGGGTTTCCATCAGCGCCTCGCCCTGTGGCGACCGGTAGATCTTCTCTGCCGCCTGGCTGGTGGCGACAAGATGCGCGCCCGCGCCCGCCGCGACGCCGACATGCAATCGGTCGCCGCCGGTCATGCCGCCGCCGGTATTGATGAGGATGGCCTCCAGCGCCGTTCCGGGGGTCTTCGGCAGGCGGGCCTTGGCGGAGCCTTCCTGGTAGAGCCGGTCCAGCCTTGTGTGCCCGGCCACCAGCTTCGCCGAAATCTCCATCCGTCCACGCAGCCGCTGCAGCGGCGGCAGTCCCCCCGGATCAGACCGTGAGATAACGTCGAACATCACTCTCCACCAGCTCGGCCTTGGTGCCCGAGAGCACGATCTCGCCCCGGTCCATGACGGCGAAATCGTCGGCCAGGTCACGGGCAAAGTCGAAATACTGCTCCACCAGCAGGATCGCCATGTCGCCCCGGTCGCGCAAGAACAGGATGGCCCGGCCGATATCCTTGATGATGGAAGGCTGGATGCCCTCGGTCGGCTCGTCCAGCACCAGCAGCGAGGGCCGCATCACCAGCGCCCGGCCGATGGCAAGCTGCTGCTGCTGGCCGCCCGACAGATCGCCGCCGCGCCGGCCCAGCATGGTCTGCAGCACCGGGAACAGCTCGAAGATATAATCGGGGATGGTGCGCTCCCCGCGCGGCAGCGGGGCAAAGCCGGTTTCCAGATTCTCCTTCACCGTCAGCAGCGGAAAGATTTCACGGCCCTGCGGCACATAGGCGATGCCGCGCCGCGCCCGGTCGAACGGGCGCAGGCCGGTGACCGGCTTGTCGTTCCAGCCGATCTCGCCCCGGCTGACCGGGTGATGGCCGACAATGGCGCGCAGCAGGCTGGTCTTGCCGACACCGTTGCGCCCCATCAGGCAGGTGATGCGGCCGATTTCGGCCTTCAGCGAGACCTTGCGCAGCGCCTGCGCCGCCCCGTAATGCAGATCGACATCCCGGACATCCAGCATGATCAGCGCCCCAGATAGACTTCGACGACACGCGGATCGGCGCTGACATGGTCGAGCGTTCCCTCGGCCAGCACCGAGCCCTCATGCAGCACCGTGACCTTCACGCCCAGATCGCGCACGAAGGTCATGTCATGTTCGACAACGACGACCGAATGGGTCTGCGCGATCTCCCGCAGCAGGTCGGCGGTTTCCGCCGTCTCGGCGTCGGTCATGCCGGCCACCGGCTCGTCCACCAGCAGCAGCTTCGGGTTCTGCGCCAGCAGCATGCCGATCTCCAGCCATTGCTTCTGGCCGTGCGACAGGGCGCCGGCCAGCTCATGCCGCCGGTCCTTCAGGCGGACGATGCCGAGGATTTCCTCGATGCGGTCGCGCTCCTCCCCTTCCGTGTGGAACAGGGTCGCCCAGGGGTCGCGCCGGCCCTCGATGGCGAGATCGAGATTGTCCCAGACGCTGTGGCTCTCGAACACGGTCGGCTTCTGGAACTTGCGGCCGATGCCCAGCTTGGCGATGGCCGCCTCGTCCTGCCGTGTCAGGTCCACCTTGCCGTCGAACACGACATCGCCCTCGTCGGGCCGGGTCTTGCCGGTCACCCCATCCATCATCGTCGTCTTGCCGGCACCGTTCGGGCC
>NZ_JAKUSO010000066.1:0-18071 GCF_022449305.1 Oceanibaculum sp.
TTTCATGTAGGCCAATCCTAAGCGCATGAAAAGGCCAGAAAAACCCTTATTAATCTATGGCCTCTACCGCCAGCCTGCCAGACCGCACGGCGCCTTCGATGGTGCAGGGCAGGCCGGTATCGGTCCAGTCCCCGGCCAGCGCCAGATTGCGCCAGATGGTTGCGGCGCTGGGCCGTGCACGCGCCATCGCCGGGGTCTGCGCCAGCGTCGCGCGCTTTTCCTTCACGATGCGATGCGGGGGCAGGGGTATGCCGGCGGGCAGGTCGAGGGCTCGCACGATATCGCGCCAGAGCAGGTCGGCGATCTCCCCGGCCGGCTGGTCCGCCAGCATGCTGGCAGCACTGGTGGTAGTGGAGAGGATATCGTTGCGGCGGAACAGCCATTCGGCCGTGCCGCCGACCAGTCCCAGAAACGCCTCGCCAGCCGGCAGCCCGTCCACTTCAAAGCGGAAATGGCCATTCACGATGGGCTGATGGTCCAGCGGTAGGTCCAGCCCCAGCAGCGCCGCAGCCTGTTCCGGCGGCAGGGCGAGAATGACCGCATCCTCCGGCTGAAGGACAACACGCCCATCACCGAAGGACAGGGTGCCGACGCCATCGGTATCGAACACCAATCCCGTCAGCCTGTGATGGTAGCGAACGGAAGCCGCTGCGCGTTCCAGCGCCGCCAGCGCAGGCTCGATAAAGCTGGTGCCCAGGCTGTCACGCGAGACCAACGGCCGGCAGAAGACCTCGCCGCGCAACAACGTTTCCCGTAGCAGACGGCCCGCCAGCCGCGCCGAAGCCTGTTCCAACGGTGTGTTCAGGGCAGAGACCAGCAAGGGCCGCCAGACGCGTTCCAGCGCGGTTCCCGTCGTCAGGCAGTCCTCCACGACGGCCTCCGGCCCAGCCGTCAGTAGCCGCCAGGGCAGATAGTCGGCGGCGCTGGTGCCCGGCGCCCGGCGGGCAGGTGTCCAGGGCAACAAATAGCCGGGCTTCAACACCCATTGCTCCCCCGTTGCAAGGTCGCGGAACGGGAAGCGTGCCCGTTCCGGCCCGGTCAGCGTGTCGCGCGCGCCGATGCGGTCCAGATAGGCCAGCGTCTCGCGGTTGCCGGACAGCAGCAGATGATTGCCATTGTCGATTTCCATGCCGAGGCTTGCATCGAGATAGGACCGGCAACGCCCGCCGGCCTGGCCCGATGCTTCGTAGAGGGTAACGGCGAACCCGGTCTCCAGCCCGCGAAGCGCCGCCGACAGGCCGGCCAGCCCGGCACCGATCACATGCAGGCGGCGGCTCATGGTTTCAGCGTGAGGCCGGCGCGCAGGGCGATGGCGATCTTTTCCAGCTGTCCCAGCCGGATTCGGTGCGACGCCGGCAGTTCGTCCTGCTTCAGCCGGTCCAGCAGGCGCTTGTAGGTCGCCAGGATGACAATGGCCGGGCGCAGTGCCTGCCGGTCGCAGTCGCGTAGGGCGTCCTCGGCATCGGCATAGCGCTGTTCCGCCCAGTCGATCATCGCCGCGCAGACGCGGGTTATCGACGGATGATCCAGCACGGCGTCGGGATCGCGCATATGGATGCCTGCCGCCTCCAGCATGTCCGCCGGCAAATAGAGACGGCCGTCGGCCGCATCCTCGCGCAGATCTCGCAGGATGTTGGTCAGCTGCACCGCATCGCCCAGCGCCAGCGCGAAGCCGGCAGCCGCCTTGCCGGAAGCCCCATAGACCGCGATGGACAGCATGCCGACCGCGCCCGCGACCCGGCGGCAATAGAGCTGCAGTTCGAGCAGCGAGGGGGCCAGGATATCGCCAGTGGCATCCATGCTCACGCCGGTCAGGATTTCCTCGAACCAGCGCCGGTCGAGCCTGTAGCGGGCAACCGGCCCGGCCAGCGCGATGGCGATGGGGTGCGTGGGCGATCCGGCGTAGAGCGCCGTGATTTCCCGCCGCCAGCCCTCCAGCCGGGCCAGCTTCTCCGCGCGGGGCAAGCTGCCATCGGCGATGTCGTCCAGCTCCCGGCAATAGGCGTAGATCGCGTACATGGCGCGCCGCTTCTCGCCCGGCAGCAGCCGCATGCTCCAGTAGAAGGAGCTACGCGCGCGCCGTACAATATCGAGGACATGCGCCTCGGCTTCGGCTTGCAGACTCATCGGCTGGCCATCCCGCTGCTGATGCCGCGCAGCAGGCATAGAAAGCGTATCGGCCAGCCCAACCGGACATGCCGGGTCAGCGGGTCCTGCCGCCTGAGGCTGGCAAGCAGCGCCTCCGCACCGATCTGTGTGGTCGCCGCCTGGATGCGCAGGCCCCGGTGCCTTAGGCCGGCGGTCATGGGCCGCGATTTCGCCAGCAGGGCTGCCGTGGCGTCCAGCACCCGGTCCAGCGTGCGGCGCAGGGCAGGGGAGGTCTGCGAGACGGCAAGCATGTCCGGCGTCGCGCCCTCCGCATCAAGCCAGTCCTTCGGCAAATAGAGCCGGTCGAGCGCGCGGTAATCCCTGCCGCAATCCTGCACATGGTTCAGCACCTGCAGCGCGGCGCACAGCGCGTCGGAGCGCGGCCACAGCGCGCGATCCTCCCCGAACAGGTCGAGCAGGAAGCGCCCGACCGGCGCTGCGGAATGCCGGCAATAGCCCATCAGCTCGTCCCAGTCGGCATAGCGGGCCTTGCTTGCATCCTGCCGGAAGGCCACCAGCAATGCTGCGGCATGCTCCGCGCCGGCAGGTGGCAGCCGGCCTTCCATCTGGTCCAGCAGGCGCAGCTTCTCATCCGGCGGCAGGGTGGGGTGATCGGCGATATCGTCCGCCGCCCGGGCAAAGCGGTAGAACGCCATGATCTGCGACCGTTTCGACGGCGGCAACAGCCAGGAGGCGACCGGAAAACTCTCCTGCCCGGCATCCTTTCCGGAAGCATAAACATTATCGGGAAGGGTTACAGGCTGCGGCATGGGTCCAAACGTGCTTGGCGATGGGACCGAAACTATATAGGACGGGTGCCGGGAAGCACACCCGGCCAAGACAACAACGCTCCGGAAGGAAACATGCCCGAGGCTGCCCTTTCCTATTGCGCCCAGGAGGTGAGGCGACACGATCCGGAACGGTTCCTGACCTGCCTGTTCGCGCCTGCCGACCGGCGCGAGGCGCTGTTCGCGCTCTATGCCTTCAACCAGGAGGTCGCCAAGACCCGCGCCATCGTCTCGGAACCGCTGCTCGGCGAGATCCGCCTGACCTGGTGGCGCGAGGCCATTGCGGAAATCTATGAGGGCACGCCGCGCCAGCATGCCGTGGTGCAGGCGCTGGCAGGGGCGGTGCGGGCCCATGACCTGCCGCGCGCACCCTTCGACCGGCTGATCGAGTCGCGGGGGCAGGATCTGCAGCCGGAACCGCCTGCCGACCTGCCGGCCCTGCTGGATTATGCCGACGGCACCGCCGGCACATTGGCCGATCTATGCCTGAGCGCGCTCGGCGGTGTGGAACGGCAAGCCGGGATCGCCCGAACCGCCGGCATCGCCGTGGCACTGACCGGCCTGCTGCGGGCTTTGCCGTTCCATGCCCGAGAGCATTGGGTGAACCTGCCCGCCAGCCTGATGGAACAGCACGGCGTCGGCCTGCGCGAACTATACGATCTGAAACCGGGCGCGGGGCTGAACCGGGTTGTGGAGAGCGTCGCGGACAGCGCCCGCGCGCATCTGAACGAGACGCGTTCCCTACGCCGGCATGTGCCAAAACGGGCGCTGGCGGCACTGCTGCCGCTCACGCTCGCCGAAGGGCATCTGAAACGGCTGGCGAAAAACGGCCATGACGTGTTCGATACCAGCTTGGCTGAGAAATCCCCGCTCGCCGCCTGGCGGCTCAGCTGGATGGCGCTGCGGGGACGCTTCTGATCTACTCCGCCGCCAGACGCGTGCCGCCGAGCCAGCCGTCGAGGTCGGCCAGCGCGCGGCCGGTATAGAGCTTCTTGCGCTCGCGACCCTTGATGCGCTTCTTCGGGTCGGGGTCCTGCTCCGGCTCCGGGAACAGGCCGAAATTCACGTTCATCGGCTGGAAGGTCTCGGCATCGGCACCGCCTGTGATGTGGCCCAGCAGCGCGCCCAGCGCCGTGGTCGGCGGTGGCGGGGCGATCTCCCGGCCCAGCCGTTCGGCGGCGGCGAAGCGCCCGGCAAGCAACCCGATGGCCGCGCTTTCGACATAGCCCTCGACGCCGGTGACCTGCCCGGCAAAGCGCAGGCGCGGCATCGCCTTCAGCCGCAGGCCGCCATCCAGCAGCTTCGGCGAGTTCAGGAAGGTGTTGCGGTGCAGCCCGCCCAGCCGGGCGAATTCGGCATTCTGCAGGCCGGGGATCATGCGGAACACGCGGGTCTGTTCGGCATATTTCAGCTTGGTCTGGAAGCCGACCAGATTATACAGCGTTCCCAGCGCGTTATCCTGGCGGAGCTGAAGCACCGCATAAGGCCGCCGTCCGGTATTGGGGTCCGTAAGGCCCACCGGCTTCATCGGCCCGAAGCGCAGCGTGTCGACGCCGCGCGACGCCATGACCTCAATCGGCAGGCAGCCCTCGAAATAGGGAGTGTCCTTCTCCCACTCCTTGAACTCTGTCTTCTCGCCGTCCAGCAGCGCCTGGATGAAGGCGATATACTCGTCCTTCTCGAACGGGCAGTTGATGTAGTCCTTGCCTGTGCCGCCGGGCCCAACCTTGTCGTAGCGCGACTGATACCAGGCGCGGGAGAAGTCGATACTCTCCTTATAGACGATGGGGGCGATGGCATCGAAGAAGGACAGCGAGCTTTCGTCGGTCAGATCGCGGATCGCCTCGGCCAGCGCCGGCGAGGTGAGGGGGCCGGTCGCCAGGATGACACTGTCCCAGTCGGCTGGCGGCAGTCCGGCGATCTCCCCGCGCTCGATGGTGATCAGCGGATGCGATTCCAGCGCCTCGGTCACGGCACCGGCGAAGATGTCGCGATCCACCGCCAGCGCGCCGCCCGCCGGCAGCTTCGCGCCGTCACCGGAGCGCAGGATCAGCGAGCCGCAGCGGCGCATCTCCTCATGCAGCAGGCCAACCGCGTTGTACTCGACATCATCGGAGCGGAAGGAGTTGGAGCAGACCAGCTCCGCCATCCGGTCGGTCTGGTGGGCATCCGTGCCGCGCACCGGGCGCATTTCGTGCAATACGACCGGGACACCAGCCTCGGCCAGCTGCCAGGCGGCTTCCGATCCGGCAAGACCACCGCCGACGACATGCACCGGTTGGATCATGATTCGTTCTCGCTCCGCAAAGGGGGAATTGATGTTGCGGCAAACAGATAGGCCATCGGGCGCGGATACGCAACCGCACCACATTCGCTCTTGCTAATTCACTTGTGGGGCGGCCATTAGGAACTTGCTTACTGTTTGTGTGGTTTCCTGCATACTCGATCATTGGGAAAACTGCTGACGCAGACAGGCCGCAGAATGCCGAAATCGGAATTCTACCAGACCGTTCCAGAGGTTACGGGGGAGCAGGGCGCCCGCAAGCAGAGCTTCTACGACTCCTATTCCAGGCAGAAGCTGGACCCGTCCGATCCGACAATCTTCCGCAACAGCCTGCTCGACTTCGTGCGCTCCAACAAGCTGGTGGCCGACGCACTGGTCGCCGGCAACGTGCAGATGCTGGGCTTTTCGGAGGTGCGCAAGAGCTTCGGCGAGCGCTGGCCGTCGATCAAGGACAAGATCCTGCTGCTGGCCGAGACGGTCATCAAGAAACACACCGGTCCCGCCGATGCTTTCCTTATGGTTAACGAAGAACAGATCGTGATTCTGTTCGGCGGCGGCGACAAGGAGAAGGCGACCAGAAGCTCGGAAAAGATCGCCCGCGAGATCAACGAGAAGCTGAGCGGCGTTTCCGGGATCAAGGAAGGGCTGGTGACCTGTCGCGCGCTGGTCCTGGAGCTGGACCCGAAGACCCCCATCGAGGCGCTGACGACGCCGGAGGGCCTGTCGCAGACGGTCGATGCCGCGCAGAAGAAGGAAGAGGATGTCGAGAGGCAGCATTTCGAGGCGCTGCGCAGCGAGCTGCACGTTTCCTACTGGCCGATGGCGAATATCCGCAAGAAGCTGATCTCGGCCTACAGCGCCAGCGTCATCCTGCCGATCTGGAAGGCCTCGGGCGAGGAGCAGACCCATACCGGCGTGTTCAATTGCGAACTTGATTGCTACATGCTGACCCAGGCCGGCGAAGCGCTGATGCGTGCCGGACGCCAGCGCCGGGCCCTGCTGATCGTGCCGGTGCATTTCGATACGCTGGCGACGAAGCCGCTGCGCCAGCAATTCATCGCGGCCTGCCAGCTGCTGCCCCGGCTTTCCTCGAAGCGCATTCTGCTGGAAATCGTCGATCTGGCCGAAGGCGTGCCGCAGGGAAGGCTGCACACGCTGCTGTCCTTCGTCGGCCCGTTCTTCGCCGGTTTCGTCGCGCGCCAGCCGCTCAGCTTCCGCACGCCGGAGCGGTTCGTCGGTCTGAAGATGATGGCGGTTGCCGCTGATGGCAGCCATGTCGGCACGCCGGCCCGCGACGATGTGGAGCGCATGCAGGGCTTCGCCAAGGCCTGCGGCAAGGCACGGATGCGCAGCATCTTCTATGGTGCCAGCACCTTCGAGGCGGCGACAGCGGCGCGGCGCTGCAACTACGATTATCTGCAGGGCGCCGCTGTCGCGCCTGCCGTCGCCGATCCCGGGCGGGTCTATCTGCTGAAATAGCCCGCCCGCAGGTCCTTAGGCCTTGGTTTTGGCCAGGGCCTGGTCGAGATCCGCCATGATGTCCTCCGCCGTCTCGATGCCGATGGACAGTCGCACCACGTCCGGTCCGGCGCCGGCGGCGATCTGCTGCGGCTCCGTCAGCTGCCGGTGCGTGGTCGAGGCCGGATGGATGATGAGCGAGCGTGTATCGCCGATATTCGCCAGATGCGACAGCAACTCGCAGCCCTCGACCAGTTTCACGCCGGCCTCGTACCCGCCGCGTACGCCGAAGGTGAACACCGAGCCGGCGCCCTTCGGCAGGTACTTGCGGGCCAGCGCATGGTGCTTGCTGCTGGGCAGGCCGGCATAGGACACCCAGGCAACCTGCGGGTGGTCCTCCAGGAACTCCGCCACCTTCTGCGCATTCTCGACATGGCGCTGCATGCGCAGCGGCAGGGTCTCGATGCCGGTGATGGTGAGATAGGCGTTCATCGGCGCCATGGTCGGCCCGAGGTCGCGCAGCCCCATCGCATGGCCATAGATGGTGAAGGCGAGATCGCCGAAGGTCTCGTAGAAATTCAGCCCGTGATAGGCCGGCTCCGGCGTGGTCAGCGATTTGAACTTGTCGTTCTGCGCCCAGTCGAATTTGCCGGAATCGACGACGGCGCCGCCCATCGCATTGCCATGGCCGGACAGGAACTTGGTGGTGGAGTGCACAACGATGTCGGCGCCATACTCGATGGGCCGGCACAGATAGGGCGTCGCCATCGTGTTGTCGACAATCAGCGGCACGCCGGCCTCGTGCGCGATGTTCGCCACCGCCTCGATATCGACGATTACGCCGCCCGGATTGGCCAGGCATTCGACGAAGATCGCCTTCACCTTCGGCGTCATCGCCTTGCGGAAATTCTCCGGGTCGTCCGCATCCACGAAGATCGCGTTCCAGCCGAACTTCTTGAAGCTGCGGGAAAACTGCGTGATCGAGCCGCCATAGAGCTTGCTGGCGGCCAGGAATTCGTCGCCCGGCTCCATGAAGGAGAAGAAGGCGAGCAACTGCGCGGCATGGCCGGAGGCGACGCAGGTGGCACCGCGCCCGCCTTCCAGGCTGGCGATGCGTTCCTCCAGCACGGCGACGGTCGGGTTGGTCAGGCGCGAATAGATGTTACCGAAGGCCTGCAGGTTGAACAGCGAGGCGGCGTGATCGACATCGTCGAACACATAGGCCGTGGTCTGGTAGATCGGCGTGGAGCGCGCGCCCGTCGCAGGATCGGGAGCGGCGCCGGCATGCACCGCGAGCGTATCGAAACCGGGCTTGGTGTTGGTCATGGCGGATTCCTGAATCTGCTTGGTGTTTCAGTTTTTATTTCGTCACCCTCGGGCTTAAGCCGATTGCTGACGTGAAAATCAGGCCTTCTCCGGCAGTTTGCGGCGTTTCGAGGAGATGACGCCGGAATTGAAGCCGTGCCAGCCCAGCTCGCCGTTCAGCCTGCCATATTCGATCTTCGGGCAGCGGTTCATGATGACGGTCAGGCCGGCGGCCTCGGCCCGTTCGGCGGCCTCGTCATTGCGCACGCCCAGCTGCATCCACACCACTTTCGCGCCGATGGCGATCGCCTCGTCGGTGATCGGCCCGGCGGCGGCGGAATTGCGGAACACATCCACCATGTCGATCTTTTCGGGGATGTCGGCGAGGCTGGCATAGACCGTCTCGCCCAGAATCTCGTCGCCCGCGACCTTCGGATTCACCGGAATGACGCGGTAGCCCTTGGACTGCAGATACTTCATCGCGAAGTAGGAGGGACGGTTCCAGTCCGGGCTGGCCCCGACCATGGCGATCACCTTCACCTCACGCAGGATCCGGCGGATCAGCGCGTCAGGGTAAGTCTCATGATTGCCCTTCTCGAAGGACGGCTTCACGGCATTGGCGAACATAATTGCTTCCTGTCCTAACGTCCCTGCCAGACTGGTGGGCGCTTCTCGATAAAGGCGTCGATGCCTTCGCCGGCATCCCGGGCCAGCATATTTTCAGTCATCACCTTGCTGGCATAGTCGTAGGCATCCGACAGCCCCAGTTCAAGCTGCCTATAGAAGGCTTCCTTGCCGATCTTCAGCACCAGCGGCGATTTGGCGGCGATCTTGCCGGCCATCTCCGTGACCGCCGCTTCCAGCTCCGCCTCCGGCACCGCCCGGTTGATGAGGCCGAATTCCAGCGCGCGGGCGGCCGGCACCATCTCGCCCAGCAACAGCATCTCCATCGCCTGCTTGCGGCCGATATTGCGCGACAGCGCCACCATCGGCGTCGAACAGAACAGCCCAATATTCACGCCCGGCGTAGCGAAGCGGGCGGTATCGGCGGCGATGGCGAGATCGCAGGAGGCAACGAGCTGGCACCCCGCCGCCGTGGCGATGCCCTGCACCCGCGCGATCACCGGCTGCGGCAGGCGCACGACGGCCTGCATCATCCGGCTGCAGGCGGAAAAGGTCTTCTCGTAGAAGGCACGGCCCGGATTGGCGCGCATCTCCTTCAGGTCATGGCCCGCACAGAAAGCCGGGCCATTGCCGGCAATCACTACTGCCTTCACCGAGGCATCGCCGGCTATCGCTTCCAGCTCGTCGATCACCGCGGTCATCAGGGCGAGGGACAGCGCGTTGCGCGCCTGCGGGCGGTTCAGGGTCAGCGTCGCGATGCCGCCGCTGTCGCTGCGCAGCAGAATATCCTCGTCGCCGACATTGGGGGCAGGATGGGCCATGACGCATCTCCCTGATCTTATTCTCCATACCGAGTCTGGCGTCCGGCACCGGATCGCGCAAGTATCGAGAAAACAGGAGAGGAATGCCAAAAGATGAGCAGGGTCACGCCGGAAGAGCTGGACCGCATCGCGCGGGAGGAGGTGCCCTATGTCGGGCAGCTGGGCGTGCGCTTCGAGAATGTTGGCGACGGCGAGGTGACCGCCCGCCTGCCGTTCCGTGACGATCTGCTGCGCCCCGGTGGCACCATCACTGGCCCGGCCATGATGGGGCTGGCCGACATCGTCATGTATGGCTGCGTGCTCAGCCGCATCGGTGTCGTGAAGCTGGCCGTCACCACCAACCTGACCGCCAATTTCCTGAAGCGACCGAAGCCCGGTGACCTGATCGCGAGGGGCCGGCTGCTGAAATGCGGGCGGCGTCTGGTCTATGGCGAGGTGTCGATTTTCTCCGACGGCGATAGCGAACCGGTGTGCCATGTGACCTCCACCTACTCGATTCCACCGGAAAACAAGGCCTCCTGAGCGCGGTATTATAATACCATTTTTATAACCCACTGAAATTACGACATTATTTTTGCATCAGCCGCCGCTTTTTCGATTGACCGGAAATCGGCGCTTCTATAGACATGCGTCCTCAAGCGAGGGGTATCCCTCTCATCGCGTTTCCAGCCTATTGGGGCAGATATGAAGACCTACTCCGCCAAGCCGTCGGAGATCGAGAAGAAGTGGGTCCTGATCGACGCTGAAGGCGTCGTTCTGGGCCGGCTCGCCTCGGTCATCGCCATGCGCCTGCGTGGCAAGCACAAGCCGACCTTCACCCCGCATATCGACACCGGTGACAATATCATCGTCGTCAATGCCGAGAAGGTGAAGCTGACCGGCAAGAAGCTGACCGACAAGAAGTTCTACTGGCACACCGGTCATCCGGGCGGCATCAAGGAGCGGACCATGGGTCAGATCCTGGGCGGCCGCTTCCCGGAGCGCGCTATCCAGAAGGCGGTCGAGCGCATGATTTCCAAGGGCCCGCTGCGCAACAAGCTGATGGGCAACCTGAAGGTATATGCCGGCACCGAGCACCCGCACGAGGCGCAGCAGCCGGAGGTTCTGGACCTCGCGGCGATGAATTCGAAGAACAAGAGGAGTGCCTAATCCATGACCACTGTCGAGAATCAGGGCATGGACGCGCTGAAGGACCTGGTGTCCGAGGCTGTCGAGGCCGCTCCGGCCGAGCCGAAGATCGATGCGCAGGGCCGCGCCTACGGCACGGGCCGCCGCAAGAACGCCATCGCCCGCGTCTGGGTGAAGCCCGGCAACGGCCGCGTCGTCGTGAATGGCCGCGACCAGAAGGAATATTTCGCCCGTCCGGTGCTGCAACTCATCGTGCGCCAGCCCTTCGAGGCCGCTGGCCGCGTTGACCAGTATGACGTGATCTGCACCGTGACCGGTGGTGGCCTGTCCGGCCAGGCCGGCGCCGTGCGTCACGGCATCAGCCGCGCGCTCATCAATTTCGAGCCGGCGCTGCGTGGCGCGCTGAAGCAGGGCGGGTTCCTGACCCGTGACAGCCGCGTCGTCGAGCGTAAGAAGTACGGCCGTGCCAAGGCGCGACGTAGCTTCCAGTTCTCGAAGCGTTAAGTCCCTCAAGGGATACGACTACCGGAAACGGGGCGTCCCAGCAGGGGCGCCCCGTTTTTCGTTGTGTCATCACGGTTTCGCTGTTTTGTTGCACACTGTTCGCCACTAGACCGGCGGCATAGGGAAGGAGAGTAAGATGACGGCATCGTCGAACCACATCCGGGTCGGCATTCTGGGAGCCAGCGGCTACACCGGGGCCGAACTGATCCGCCTGCTGGCGCAGCATCCTTCCACCCGAATCACCCTGCTGACCGGCGACCGCGCTGCCGGCAAGCCGCTGGGCGAGGTGTTCCCGCACCTGGCCTATCTCGACCTGCCGGTGCTGACCAAGATCGAGGATGCCGATTACAGCCAGTGCGACCTGGTATTCTGCGCGCTGCCGCACGGCACCACGCAGGAAGTCATTGCCGCCCTGCCGACGCATTTGAAGGTCGTGGATCTGTCCGCCGACTTCCGGCTGCATGACGTCGATACCTATGCTGAATGGTACGGCCATGCGCATCTGGCGCCGGACCTGCAGAAGGAAGCCGTGTACGGCATCACCGAGCTGGCCCGCGATGCGGTCGCCAAGGCCCGGCTGGTGGCGAACCCCGGCTGCTATCCGACAGCCGCCCAGCTGCCGCTGGTGCCGCTGGTCGAGGCCGGCCTGATCGATGCCGACGATATCGTGATTGACGCCAAGTCGGGCGTGTCGGGCGCCGGCCGGGCCGCGAAGGAAGGCTCGCTCTTCACCGAGGTGACCGAGGGCATCCACGCCTACAGCGTTGCCAAGCACCGGCACGCGCCGGAGATCGAGCAGGGGCTGACCAAGGCCGCCGGCCGGCCGATCCTCGTCAATTTCACGCCGCACCTGATGCCGATGAGCCGCGGCATCCTCTCCACCACCTATGTGAAGCTGGCTGGCGGTGCGTCGCCTGCCGACCTGCGCGAGGCCATCGCCAGCCGCTATCAGGGCGAGCCCTTCGTCCGCGCGCTGCCGATGGGCCAGGTGCCGGCGACCCGGCATGTGCGTGGCTCCAACCACACGCTGATCGGCGTCGTCGCCGACCGGATCAAGGGGCGGGCGATCATCGTCTCCGCCATCGACAATCTGGTGAAGGGCGCGTCCGGCCAGGCGGTGCAGAACATGAATGTGATGGCCGGCTTGCCGGAGACCACGGCGCTGATGCAGCCGCCGATGTTCCCGTAACGGAGAAATGATGCCGATGTCCGCCCTGATCCTGCCCTATAAGGGCGTCACCCCGACGATCGACCCGTCCGCCTTCATCGCCCCGAACGCGGCGATCATCGGCGATGTCGAGATCGGGGCGGAATCGAGCATCTGGTTCTCCTGTACGCTGCGCGGCGACATTCAGGTCATCCGCGTCGGCAAGCGCACCAACATCCAGGACGGCACGGTCGTGCATGTTCAGGGCAGGGGGCTGGGTTGTTTCGTCGGCGACGAGGTGACGGTTGGCCACACCGCCATCCTGCACGCCTGCACGCTGCATGACCGCAGCTTTGTTGGCATGCAGGCCTGTGCAATGGATGGCAGCGTGATCGAGAGCAACGCCATGCTGGCCGCCGGTGCACTGCTCACCCCCGGCAAACGCATTCCCACCGGCCAGCTCTGGGCCGGGCGCCCGGCGCGCTATCTGCGCGACCTCACCGAGGCGGATATTGCGGAAATCGCCGATTCGGCGCGGCGCTATGCCGAAACAGCCAAGGCGCACCACGCCTCCTACGGCGAGTAGGACGTACTATTTCAGCGTGACCTTCACGTAGGAACCCGGCGCGTCCTCGATTGCCTTCAGCTTGCCGTCGCCGGGCACGCGGGCGGGAACCTTGCCGCCGCCCTGCTTGCCAACCCAGTCGGCCCAGTCTGTCCACCAGGACCCCGGATGCTGGGTGGCGCTTTCCAGCCACTTGTCCGGGCTCTTCGGCTTACGGCTGTTGGTCCAGTAGCAATATTTCTGCGCGACCGGCGGGTTCACCACACCGGCGATGTGGCCGGAGCCGGACAGCACAAACTTCACCGGCCCCTCATAGAGCTGGGTTGCTGCATAGGTCGATTTCCACGGCGCGATGTGGTCGTCTTTGGCCGACAGAATATAGGTCGGGGTCTTCACCGTGCGCAGGTCGATCTTCACCCCACCCAGCTTCACGCCGCCCGGCTCCACCAGCTTGTTCTCCTGATAGCATTTGCGCAGGTAGAAGCTGTGCATCTTCGCCGGCAGCCGCGTGGAATCCGAATTCCAGTACAGCAGGTCGAAGGGGAAGGGCTCCTTGCCCAGCAGATAATTGTTCACGACGAAGGACCAGATCAGGTCATTCGCGCGCAGCATGTTGAAGGTTGTCGCCATGGCCGAACCGTCGAGATAGCCCTTTTCGTCCATCATCGATTCCAGCGTGTGCAGCTGTTCCTCATCGATGAAGACGGACAGCTCCCCGGCCTCGGCGAAATCCACCATAGTCGTGAAATAGGTGATCGACTTGATGCGCTCGTCCTTCTTCGCGGTCATATAGGCGAGGGTGGCGGCCATCAGCGTGCCGCCGATGCAGTAGCCGATGGCGTTCACCTCCTTCTCGCCGGTTGCCTTCTCAATGGCGCCGAGGGCGGCCAGCGGCCCTTCGAGCATGTAATCCTCGAAGCTTTTCTGCGCCATATCCTCGTCCGGATTGACCCAGGAGATGACGAACACCGTCAGCCCCTGCGACACCGCCCAACGGATGAAGGAGTTCTTCTCGCGCAGATCCAGGATATAATATTTGTTGATCCAGGGCGGCACGATCAGCAGCGGCCGGCGGTGGACTTCCTCGGTCATCGGGCTGAATTGCAGCAGCTGCATCAGATCGTTCTGGAAGACGACCTTGCCGGGCGCCGTGGCGATATTCTCGCCGACCTTGAAGGCGTCCATGTCGGTCATCTTGATCGCCAGCTTGCCCTTGCCGCGCTCCAGGTCGGACAGCAGGTTCTCCAGACCCTTCACCAGATTCTCGCCGCCGCTCTCGACGGTTGCGCGCAGTACCTCCGGATTGGTCATCACGAAGTTGGAGGGCGCCATCGCATCGACGAACTGGCGTGTATAGAAATCGACCTTCTGCGCGGTCTTCGCATCCAGCCCCTCGACCTCATGAACCGTGGACTGCATCCAGCGCGCGGTCAGCAGGTAGGACTGCTTGATGAAGTCGAAGACGTAATTCTCTTCCCAGGCCGGGTCCTTGAAGCGGCGGTCGCCCGTGTCGGGCGCGACCATCGGCGGCACTTCCTCCTCGCCCAGGAAGCGCTTGCTGGCATTCTGCCAGAGCTGCATGTAATCCTGCCAGAGGGCCAGCTGCGACTGCATCAGCCGCGTCGGATCGCCCATCATCTTCGCGGTCATTTCCAGGAATGCCTGGCCGATATTCAGTGGATCGGCGGAGCCGGCCTGCCCGTTAGAGGCCGCCTGCTTTTCCAGATAGGCCGCGATCAGCTTCTGGCTGCGCTCGGCGATACTGCTCATGGATTGGGAGAGCTGTACTGGATCCGGGACTTTCGTCGTCGTGTCCGATTTGTCGTTCATCTCTTGCACCAATGCAGTTTTATTGCGGTTTATGGCATTTATTTTATGTATTTATTACGCCGCGCCCGATGGCCTCAGTCTTTGTAATTCTATTATATTATCCTGATCGTGGCGAGGTTAAGGGAATTCGTGGCAAGATTCGTGCGTTCGTATGCGCGATATGGTCTTGAGGCTCCGCCATGCTTGCCGGATGTGATATAAGCCGTTAATCCAATAGAAAAATTGCACTGACCGGGGGATGCAGATGCGGCGGCAACGCAGGCAGGGACGCGGAGCGAAGATCGGATTGACGGCAACGGCCGGCCTAATTCTGCTTGCCGGATGTTCCTCGGTCCCGGATGCGGTCAATCCGGTGGAATGGTACAAGGGTGCCACCGGCCTGTTCGAGGACGATGCTGCCCCGGCAAAGGATCAGGCGGCCAAGGAGCAGACCGCCAGCGACTCCTCCTATCCGAACCTCGCCTCGGTTCCCGCGCGTCCGACCGATATCAGCACGCCCAGCGAGCGCCGCGCGGCACAGCAGGGGCTCGTTGCTGACCGCGAGCAGGCCCGCTACACCGACCAGCAGCCCTCCAACGCGGTGACGACCGGCAGCGGCCAGGTTTCCACCTCGACGACATCAACCGCCCGGACCGAGACCAGGCCACCGGCCCCGCCGGCTGTCGCTCCGGCGCCAACGGCACCTGCGGCTGCTCCCGCGGCTGCCGAACCGGCTCCTGCGGCAGCAGCTCCATCCGCCCCACCGGCTGCGCGTATCGAGCCGCGCGCCGAGTCGTCTGAAACGGTCTCCGCCGGTGCGGCGATGATGGAACGCCGGCGTCAGGAAGTGCTGGCCGAGCGGGCCGCCGCCAGGAGCACCGACAGCACGCCCCAGCAGTCTTCCGGGCAATCCTCCGAACAGCCTGCTGAGCAGCCCCGCACCACGACCCCGCAGCCGGAAGCACGGCCGGAAGCGCCTGCCACCAGGACCGAGACGGCCCAGGCGCCAACGGCATCGGCGCCTGCTGCACCAACGGCGGCCGAGGTGTATCGCGAGCAATTCGCCCGTTCCGCAGCACCCGTAGCCACGCGCAGCACCGCGGCACAGCCGGCGGCAACCGAACCCGCTGCCCCGGCACCGGTCCCGGAACCGGCGGACAAGGCCGGAATCTCCTATCTCGCGGCGACCATCCTGTTCGGCCATGGCTCGACCACGCTCGACCCGTCTGAGAGCGACAGCCTGCGCAAGGTCGCGGCCGAGCATCGCAAGACCGGCGGCACGCTGCGTATTGTCGGCCATGCCAGCAGCCGGACCACAGACATGCGCCCGCTGCAGCATCAGCTTGCCAATTTCCAGGTTTCCGTGAGCCGCGCCGAAGCAGTGGCTCAGGAACTGCGGCGCCTTGGCGTGCCGGCAAAGTCGATGGAGGTCGTCGGCGTCGGCGACAGCCAGCCGATCTATTACGAGGTCATGCCGGCGGGCGAGGCGGGGAATCGCCGGGTGGAAATCTTCGTCGATTACTGACCGCTTCGCCTTACCTTCGGTAATCGACTTTTGCCGCGTCCGGCGCTAAATAGGGCGCCATCATCGACTGGCCGTTCTTTACCGTTCCATATTCGCCATCTGGGGTTTCATGTCCATTCCATCGCTTACGGCGCCGGCTGTCGCGCCGCACCATGACATAACGAGGCTGGCATGAGCGGTGATCTGCGTATTGGTATTGCCGGCCTCGGCACGGTTGGCGGCGGTGTCGCGAAGCTGCTGCGCGACCAGGCCGACCTGCTCGCCGCACGTTGCGGCCGCACCATCCGGGTCACCGCTGTTGCCGCACGTGACAAGGCGAAGGATCGTGGTGTCGATCTGTCGGCCTGCCGCTGGCATGACGACGCCCGCGCACTCGCCGGCGATCCCGATGTCGATGTCGTGGTCGAGCTGATCGGCGGTTCGGACGGCGTGGCGCGCGAGCTGATCGAGGCTGCCATCGCCGCTGGCAAGCCGGTCGTCACGGCGAACAAGGCGCTGCTGGCGCTGCACGGCACCGTACTCGCCAAAGCTGCCGAAACCGCTGGCGTGCCGCTGGCCTATGAGGCGGCGGTGGCGGGCGGAATCCCGGTCATCAAGGCCCTGCGCGAAGGTCTCGCCGCCAACCGCGTGAAGCGCGTGCACGGCATCCTGAACGGCACCTGCAACTATATCCTGACCACCATGCGCGAGACCGGCCGGGAATTCGCCGACGTGCTGGCCGACGCGCAGAAGCTGGGCTATGCCGAGGCCGATCCCAGCTTCGACGTGGATGGTATCGACGCCGCGCACAAGCTGGCCATCCTCTCCAGCGTGGCGTTCGGGCGGGAACTGGATTTTGCGGGCATCCATGTCGAGGGCATCCGCCATGTCTCGGCGCTGGATCTCGCCTTCGCCGAACAGCTCGGCTACCGCATCAAGCTGCTGGGCATTGCCGGCGTGACGGATCACGGCATCGAACAGCGGGTGCATCCTTGCATGGTGCCGCTGGCCGCCCCCATCGCCCATGTCGAGGGCGTGTTCAACGCCGTCTTCGTCGAGGCCGAACCGGTCGGCAACGTGCTGCTGACCGGGCGCGGGGCCGGCGAGGGGCCAACCGCCTCCGCCGTCGTTGCCGATATCCTGGATATTGCGCGCGGCCATCACGCGCCTGTCCTGGGTCTGCCGCCCTCCCGCCTGGCGCCGGGCGAGACGGCGCCGATGGGCCGGCATTACGGCGCCTATTACATCCGCCTGATGGTGAAGGACCAGCCTGGCGTGATCGCCGATGTGGCCGCCGCCTTCCGCGATAATTCCGTGTCGATGGAATCGGTGCTGCAGCAGGCGCGCGACCCGTCCGGACCGGTGCCGGTGGTGATTACCACCCACGAGACCGAGGAAGCGGGTATGATGCGGGCGATCCAGCGGATTGCCGCACTTGGCAGCGTGGTGGAGCCGCCGCGCCTCATCCGCATCGAAGCGCTCTGATTTTCGTTTAGCGAATAGCAACAAGAAGAAAGCCCAAGGAGCCTAAGACAATGAATGACGGTGCAGCCATGGATCGGAACCTCGCGCTTGAGGTTGTCCGCGTGACCGAGGCCGCCGCGCTGGCCGCATCCCGCCTGATGGGGCGCGGTGACGAAAAGGCTGCCGACCAGGCCGCAGTTACGGCCATGCGGCAGGCGCTGAACGGCCTGTCCATCGACGGCACGGTGGTGATCGGCGAGGGCGAGCGCGACGAGGCGCCGATGCTCTATATCGGGGAGAAGGTGGGCCTTGGCGGCCCGGCCATCGATATCGCGCTCGACCCGCTGGAAGGCACGACCATCACCGCCAAGGGCGGCACCAACGCGATGGCGGTTATCGCCATGGCGGAGAAGGGCGGCTTCCTGCACGCGCCGGACGTCTATATGGACAAGATAGCGGTCGGCGGCGGGCTGCCTGAGGGCGTGGTCGATCTCGACAACAGCCCGGCGGAGAATCTGAAGA
>NZ_JAKUSO010000067.1:0-17114 GCF_022449305.1 Oceanibaculum sp.
TGGAGGAAAGGCTGCGCCGGCTGGTCGAACAGCATCACCCGCTCGCCCGGCCGAAACGAAAAGCCTAATCAGGCCGCGCGCCGCCCCTTGCGGCCGCCCTGATCCTCGTCGAACAACGAGGCCAGCTGCTCCATCATCGTGCCACCCAGCTGCTCGGCATCCACCAGCGTGACCGCGCGGCGATAATACCGCGTCACGTCGTGACCGATGCCGATGGCGACAAGCTGCACCGGCGAGCGGGTCTCGACGAAATGGATGACCTCGCGCAGATGGCGTTCCAGGTAATTGCCCGGATTGACCGACAGCGTGGAATCGTCCACCGGCGCACCGTCCGAGATCACCATCAGGATTCGGCGTTCCTCGGTGCGGGCCAGCAGGCGATTATGCGCCCACAACAGCGCCTCGCCGTCGATATTCTCCTTCAGGATGCCTTCGCGCAGCATCAGCCCCAGATTCTTGCGCGCGCGCCGCAGCGGCTCGTCGGCGGCCTTGTAGACGATGTGGCGCAGATCGTTCAGGCGTCCCGGGTTGGCCGGCTTGCCGCCGGAAATCCAGCGTTCGCGCGACAGCCCGCCCTTCCAGGCGCGGGTGGTGAAGCCCAGTATCTCCACCTTCACGCCACAACGCTCCAGCGTGCGCGCCAGGATGTCAGCGCTCATCGCCGCGATGGTGATCGGCCGGCCCCGCATCGAGCCGGAATTGTCGATCAGCAGCGTGACGACGGTGTCGCGGAAGTTGGTTTCTTTCTCAATCTTGTAGGACAGCGGATAGGTCGGGTTGGTCACCACGCGCGACAGCCGGCCCGTGTCCAGCATGCCCTCTTCCAGATCGAACTCCCAGGTGCGGTTCTGCTGCGCCATCAGGCGGCGCTGCAGCCGGTTGGCCAGCTTGCCGATCACGCCCTGCAAATGGGTGAGCTGCTGGTCCAGCAGCTTGCGCAGGCGCGTCAGCTCCTCGGAATCGCACAGCTCGTCCGCCATCACCACTTCGTCGAATTCGGTGACATAGGGCTGGTAGGGACGGTTGTCGCCGGCGCCGGCCTGGTTGCGGCGCTGCTGCGGCGTGCCGGGTTCCTCCGACTCCTCCTCGCTGCTGCCGGGCATCATCTCGCCCTCGGCCTGCTCGCCGGTCTCGTCGCCTTCCTCGCCGACCTGCATCTCCTGCGGCATGCTGTCTTCGCCGTCGGCACTGTCCGAGGCCGACTGCATGTCGCTGTCATCCTGCTGCTCGGCCTCGCCGTCCTCGCCGCCCTCGCTGTCATCCATATCGTTATCGTCGCCATCGCCCTCCTCGCCCGGATCAAGATCCAGGTCGCGGATGAGCTGGCGCGCTGCCTTGGCGAAGGCGTCCTGGTCCAGCAGATGCTCGCGCAGCGAGGTGAGGTCGCCGCCACAGCGTTCCTCCACCCAGCCGCGCCAGGTATCGACCAGCCGGCGGGCGCTGGGCGGCGGGGTCTCGCCGCTGATCTCCTGGCGGGCGATCAGGCGCATCACATCGGCGAGGTTGGCCTCGTTGCGCTCGGTGATGTGCTCGAAGCCCTTGCGCTTGCAGCGCTCGTCCAGCGCCTGCGCCAGATTGTCGGCGACGCCGGCCATCTGGCTGGCGCCGATGGCCTCGCAGCGGGCCTGCTCCATGGCATCGAAGATCGCCTTGGCGACGCCGCTGCCCGGCGTGCGGCGCTGATGCACCGCTTCGTCGTGATGCCGCAGGCGCAGGGCCAGCGCATCCGCCTCGCCGCGCACCAGCGCGCGCTCATGCGGGTTGAGGTCGGTGGCCGGCACCGGCAGCCGGACCCGCCCGGCGACGATGCCGGGCTGCTCGACGCCATAGGTCACCTCGGCCTCGGGCGCACGACCGATCGCCCGCAAGGCGGCTGCGGTGGCGCGCTTGAATTCCTCGACCGGGGTTTCGCCGCTCGACATGTCGATCCTGCCTTAACCTGCCTCTGGATGGGCTCAGTTCTTCCGGGTGGCGCGGATGCCGGTATCCTCCAGATCCTTACCGAAGCTGCGCTGGTAGTATTCAGCCACCACGCTGCGCTCCACCTCGTCGCACTTGTTCAGGAAGGTCAGGCGGAAGGCCATCCCGACATCCCCGAAGATCTTCGCATTCTCCGCCCAGGTGATGACGGTACGCGGGCTCATCACCGTGGAGATGTCGCCATTGATGAAGCCGGCACGCGTCAGGTCGGCGACACGGACCATGGCGGACAGCGTCTCGCGGCCTTCCTTGCTGCCATAGTCGGGCAGCTTGGCGGCCACGATGTTCACCTCGTCGTCATGCGGCAGATAGTTCAGCGTGGAGACGATCGACCAGCGGTCCATCTGACCCTGGTTGATCTGCTGCGTGCCGTGATAGAGGCCCGTCGTATCGCCGAGACCGACCGTATTGGCGGTGGCGAACATGCGGAACGATTTGTGCGGGCGGATCACGCGGTTCTGGTCCAGCAGCGTCAGCTTGCCCTCGACCTCCAGCACGCGCTGGATCACGAACATCACGTCGGCCCGGCCGGCATCATACTCGTCAAACACCAGCGCCACCGGGTTCTGCAGCGCCCAGGGCAGGATGCCCTCGCGGAATTCCGTCACCTGATGGCCGTCGCGCAGCACGATGGCGTCCTTGCCGATCAGGTCGATACGGCTGATATGGCTGTCCAGGTTCACGCGCACGCACGGCCAGTTCAGGCGCGCGGCGACCTGCTCGATATGCGTCGATTTGCCGGTGCCGTGATAGCCCTGGATCATGACGCGGCGGTTATGCGCGAAACCGGCCAGGATCGCGAGCGTGGTCGCGCGGTCGAACTGGTAGCTCTTGTCTAGGTCCGGCACGTACTCGCTGCCGACGGAGAAGGCGGGCACGTCCATATCGACGTCAATGCCGAAGGTCTGGCGCACCGAGACGGTGATATCCGGCATGTCCATCGGATGGGCGCGCGGAGTCTCCGCGACGGTCGATGCGGGAATGGCGGACGCAGTAGCTTGAGCCATGAGAAGGTGACTTCCGTTCTGTTTTAAGGGAGCCTTGCCAGCCGGTCAGGCCAATTCGGGGAGCAGGCTAGCGCAATCGGAGAGGGTTACGCACCGCGTTTTTTAACATAAGAACTTTCGCAAAATCGAATAGGCATGATTGATGGATTTCAGGCGCTCCTCGGCAGCCTTGTCGCCGCCATGGGCATCGGGGTGGTTTTCCTTCACCAGCTGGCGGTAGCGCACCCGCACCTCCTGCCAGGTGACTGGCAGTTCCAGACCCAGCTCTGCGGCAGCCTTGGCCTCCGGTGAGGCGGCCGGCTGGCGGGCCTGGCGCTTCGCCTTTTCCGCCTGCTCCGGGTCCGGGCCGACATTTTCCTCATAGATTCCGAAATCGTCATAGACCTTCCAGCCGCGCTTCGGCTCCTTCGCGCGCTGTCCATCGCCCAGCCGCCAGGTCGGCCGGTCCCAAGTGATATCGCGGCGGATATGCGCCTCCACCTCAGGCTCGCTCATGCCCGCGAAATAATTCCAGGCGGCGTTGTAGGCGCGCACATGATCGAGGCAGAACCAGCGATATTCGTTCAGCTTGTCGCGCGCGCGCGGCGCACGGAACTCACCGCGCTCGGTACAGCCGGGATGCTCGCACGGACGATGCACAGGACCATGAGCCTGCGCCTCGGCATAGCGCCGGCGCCACTCCTGTTCCCAAGGATCAATTGTCTTCGTGCGTGCCATGTCAGGAATTATGGTCACGCGGTCCATCCCCGGCAAGCGCCGAGACCACAAGACATGGCCCGCATGCAGCGGCGCAGGACCGTTCCCGCGTGGTTTTGAGACGGGGGTTGTCGATTTATCGTTTGTGCACGGACGTTACTCTTCGTATCACGGTAATGGTTAATTGCCAGACCGGCGCAACCACAGGCAGTGAGGATCTTCCATGACAGTTGCCCAGACGATAGAGGCGAAGCTGCGCCAGGGACTCGCCCCGGAAAGCCTGACGGTCATCGACGAATCGCACCGGCATGTCGGCCATGCCGGGCACCGGCCGGGTGGGGAAAGCCATTTCCGTGTCGAGATCGTCTCCGCGCAGTTCGCCGGCAAGTCACGCATCGAACGCCAGCGCATCATCCATTCGCTGCTGGCGGAAGAGCTGAGCGGGCCGATCCACGCCCTGTCCCTGTCCGCCCAGGCGCCCGGCGAAACGCCGCGCTGAGCACATCAACCATTGAGGGTGCTTATTAAAGAAAGACATTTCATGGTTGCATTCAACGACCGCTCCATTACAGTGACATACGAAGATAATCGTCCGGCGCCCCGGCGGCGGCGGCGCAGCAACCGCGAAGGGCAAATGGGCACCAGCCTGAAAAGCCATAATGTCGTCGTGAACGGGCACCGCACGAGCATGCGGCTGGAGCCTGAGATGTGGGAGGCGCTGCGCGACATCTCGCTGCGCGAGAATCTCAGCATCAACCAGCTCTGTTCGCTGGTGAACAAGGTGCGCGACCGCTCCAGCCTCACCTCTGCGGTCCGGGTCTTCGCCCTGGCCTATTTCCGCTCGGTCGCGGCCAATCTGGACGAGCCCGCAGCAGGTCGCCATCCCATGACCATGCCACAGCCGCTGGATGCGGCCCTGGGGCTCACGCGCCAGCAGATCGTGGCGGAGCGGCCCCAAAGACCGGTCTGAGTCAGCGCCCGGTATAGAAGTCCGGCCAGTCCTTCTTCACGATCGGGCCGTCGCTGGCCAGCGCGTGGCAGGTATCGATGTGCCAGGGCTTGCGCGGCGGCGCGGCCGCTTCCGGCTTCTTCCGGCGCTGGCCGACCAGAGTCTGGTAGGCGGTCGTCGCCATCGGCCCCAGCAGTTCCACCAGATGAGTGCAGCCGCGTGTGCCGCCCAGCAGTTCCTTCACCTTGCGGGTGAAGCCCGGCCCGATGGTCAGCCCTTCCAGCGCCTTGAAATTGGGCGCGATGGCGCCGCACACCTCATAGGGGCTGTATTCGGTGAAGGCCTCGGCGGCGCGGATATTGAAATCCTCGTCGATGGTGAGGCGCAGCCACATGCCATGCAGCGGCTCGCCCGGCTCCACCCGTCCGCGCCAGCTGTTGTCGAAGCCATAGCTCTTCACGTCGGTCATGTGGCCTTCGATGTCCCACAGCCCGTCCGCGCGCCGGAACCCCTCGCAGGTGACGGTGCGGGTATGCAGCTTCTCGCGTGCTGCCGGTTCGGACAGAGGCATGGCCTGCTCCCTTCCCTTACACTACTTGGTGCCGAAAATCCGGTCGCCGGCATCGCCCAGGCCGGGAACGATATAGGCATTCTCGTCCAGCTGCTCGTCCAGCGACGCCACATAGACCGGCACATTCGGGTGCGATTTATTGAACTGCGCCACGCCCTCGGGGGCGGCCACCAGCGCCATGAAGCGGATATTCTCGTCCGGCACGCCATGCCGGTTCAAAACATCGACGGCATGCACGGCGGAATTGCCGGTCGCCAGCATCGGATCGACCAGCACGAACAGCCGCCCCTCCGCCGAGGGCAGCTTCACCAGATATTCCACCGGCTGCTTGGTGTCATGGTCGCGATACAGGCCGACATGCCCGACCCGCGCCGCCGGCACCAGCTCCAGCAGCCCGTCCGCCATGCCGAGGCCGGCGCGCAGGATCGACACCACAGCCAGCTTGCGGCCATCGATCACCGGTGCATCCATGGTGGTGAGCGGCGTTTCCACCCGCTCCGTCGTCATCGGCAGGTTGCGGGTGATCTCATAGCCCATCAGCAGCGCGATCTCCTTCAGCAGCAGGCGGAACTTGATCGTCGTCGTCTCGCGGCTGCGCATCTTGGAGAGCTTGTGCTGGATCAGCGGGTGATCGAGCACATGCAGGTTCGGGAAGTCGGGATGGGCGGACATGTCGGAACCTCGCGGAAGCGCTGAAGCGAAAAGGCCGGGCCTCGTAGCCGAGACGCAACGGCGCGTCAATCCTGACACATAGAATCCAGGCGCGTCAGCCCAGGCTCGTCAGTGCGTGCGTCAATCCGGGCGGGGCGGCGTGACCTCGGGTGCTGCCTGCCGCGCGGCGGGCGGCAGGATGACCGGCGACGGGCGCTGGTCCGGTGCAGTTTCCCCATCAATCGCCGGCAGTGCCAGCGGCTCGGCGCGCGGCGGCAGGCGCCACTCCTGGCTGTCGAACGCGCCGCAATGGCCGCAGACCGCATGCCAGCGTTCGGCCTGCGCCCCGCAATTGCCGCAGATCCAGACCGGATCGGCCGGGGCGGCAGCGGCCTTCTCCAGCCAGTCGCGCGTCTTTGCGACATCGCCATATTCGGATTCGACGACGGAGGCCATCAGCCGGTAGGCGTTCGCCGAGGCCCCGGCCACCATCGCCTTGTCGAGCTGGCCACGCGCCTCGCCCCAGAGCTGGGCGTCGAGCGCTGCCTTGGCGACGGCGACATGGCTGTCCACCGCCTGCGGGTTCAGGGCGGCCAGGGACTGGAAGCGGCGCATGCGCTGCAGGGCGCTTTCGCCCGGCCAGCAGCGCTCATACAGGGCAGCAAGGCCAGGGTGCGGACGCACCGCCCACACGCTTTCGATCAGCTTCGCCGCGCGCTTGTGCTTGCCGCCCTCGATCAGCAGCCGCGCCTTCTCCAGCGCCGCCGGGACGAAATCGGCCTTGTGGCCCAGCGCCCGCTTGGCACGGTCCAGCGCCTCCGCCGTATCGCCCTTGCCGGCGGCTTCCCGCGCGCGTTCGGTCTGCAGGGCCGCGCGGTGGCGGTTCGCCGCCTCGACGGACAGCATCTTGCCCTGCGCCATTTCCTGCACGGTGGACAGAGCTTCGGTCCAGCGGGCGTCCTTCACCTGCAGGTCGAACAGGGTGCGCAGCACCCAGTCGGTCTGCGGCCGGATCTCATGCGCGCGCTTCACCAGCGTCAGCGCCTTCGCGGAATCCTGCTTGCGCACTGCGGCGTTCAGCAAGCCGCGCAGCCCCAGGAATTCGGTTTCCGGGCGCTTCAGCATGGCGGTGAAATAGCGCTCGGCCGCATCGTCGTCGCCATTCAGCTGCGCCGCCTGGGCGGACAACAGCATGGTCAGCGGCGGGTCTTCCAGCAGCGAGTCGGCCTTGCGGGCCAGCCGCTTCGCCTCCTCCGGGTCGCCGGCGGCGACCGCGACCATCCCCTGCGTCAGGGCCAGATAGCCCTGCCGTCGCTTGCGTTCGTTGCGCGCCCGCATGAAGGCAAAGGGCGCCTTCAGCACCGAGCCGTAGAAACGCACCAGCACATAGAGCAGCACGGCCAGCGCCAGCAGCAGCAGGACGAGGATGCCGAAGGAGGTTTCCAGCCGATAGCCCTGCCAGTCGACACGCACCAGCCCCGGATGCTCGACCAGCCACACCGCCACCGCAATCAGCAGCGCCAGCTTCACGAAGAACAGGATCGCGCGGATCATCGGCGGCTACTCACGGCTTCGCCGCGGGCTGCGCCAGCCCGGCCAGCAGATGATCGCGCAAGCGCGTTAACGCCCTGTCCGCCGCCAGCCGCGCCTCGGCATCGGCGCGCCAGTCCGCCACCACCGCCGCCGCGTCAGCCGGCAAGCCATCCAGCTCAGCAATCGCCGCCGCCAGATCGCCGGCACTCACGGCCGCCTCGGCCCGGGCAATGCGCGCTTCCGGCGTCTCGCCCTCGACCGAGCCGATCCGGCGCAGCGAGACCAGGCCGGCGATGCGGTTCAGCGTCTGCCCGACCACGCTGTCGCTCTCGCCGACACGGGCGGCGCGCACGGCCGCCCCCGCCACATCCGGGAAGCGCTGGCGCAGCGTTGCCAGAGTCGGCACGCCCGCGCCCGCACGCGGCTTCAGCTGCGCCGCAATCTCCACCACCAGCGGATCGGCATCGGCGGTACGCTGCAGCGCCGCCAGCTCGATCTCGTAGGGCAGCCCCTGCTGCAGCGGCCCGGCAAGCTGTGCTGCCGCCAGCACCAGCGCCTCGCGTTGGCCGGCCCCGGCCTCGATCTCCGACAGTGACTGTTTCAGCGCCCCCAGATCCTCGCGCAGGCGGCTGACCTCCTGCGGATCGGTGCGCGGCATCTCGGCCTGCCGGGTTTCCAGGGCACTGACACGCCCGCGCAGCGCCTCGACATCCAGCCCGGCCTGTGCGTCAGTTAGCGCCCGCGCCTCGGCCTCCAGCTTCGTCAGCCGTTCGATGATCTCCGGGGAGGGCTGCGACGGCAAGGCCACGGCATTGCCAGTGCCCTCGCCAGCCAGCATCTCCCGCACCAGCCGGATTTCCTCCGACAGCGCGTTCTGCCGGTCCTCGACCTGCGTGATCCGGGCTTCCAGCGCCTGGCGCAGCGCATTCAGCGCGTCCGGTGCCGCGCCAGCATCCGGGCGCGGGGCGTTCTCCAGCGTCGCGACCCGGTCCGCCAGACTGGCAAGACGGCCATCCTCCGCCGTGGCCGGCGTCAGATCCGGCAGGATGATGCCGATCTGCGAGAGATAGGGCTGCACGGCGGGCCGCCACAGCGGCAGCGTACCGAAGGCGACAACACCCAGCACGGCGAGCGTCAGCACGCCATAACCATAGAGCTTCGCCCGGCTGCGGCGCGGCTTGGTGGCAGGAGAAGAAGCGGCGGCGGAAGGGCTGCCCGGCTTCTGCGGGTCAGGCTTCTTCTCCTCCGGCTTGGCACCTGCCGCACCGGCGGGTGAGGCTTTCGGCTCTGCCGGCTTCGCGGACTCCGGCTTCGGTGCCGCCTTGTCCTTCTGGTTTTTGTCCTGTTCGCTCATCGAACCATCCACCGGTTTCGCCTGGGCATTTTCTATCTTGGTGGCCTTTTCCATCTGGGCCAGGGTCGCCAACATGCCCGGCAAATCGGGCGAAGCTGCGACGATGACATCGCGCCAGGGCAGGGTGCGGCAGGCATCCGCCGCCTTGTCGCTGATCGCGACCGCCGCGACATCGCCAAGCTTCTCCTCCAGCCCCGCCGCGTTAACCAGCCTAACAAAGGTCTCCGCCGTGCGGGGAGAGAAAAACAGGACGGCATCCAGCCGCCCGCGCTTCAGCTCGGCCATGGCGCGCGGCGCCAGCGCCTCCGCCGGCCGCGCCTCATAGACCACCAGCCGGTGCGCCTCGAAGCCCGCCAGCCGCAGCATGCCGGCCAGGTCGCCGGCCACCGTCTCGCCCGCGAGATGCAGCACCGGCCCGGCCTTGGGATCAAGCGTGCCAAGCGCCAGCGCGGTCAGCTCCTCGATGGCGCCGTCTGCGCTATCCACGGCAGCGAAGCCCTGTGCCCGCACCGCCTCTGCGGTAGCCTCACCGACGCACAGCACGCGGAGATCGCGGCGGTCGGTCACCGATGGCAGCCGCGCTGCCGCATTTGCGGAGGTGACAAGCAGCGCCTGCACCTCCTCAATCGGGACCGGCAGGGGGCCGGGATCGCGCGGCACGATCTCCAGCAGCGGGGCGGTGACACTGTCGATTCCGTCCTGTTTCAGGCGCTCCGCAAGCGCCGCTGACTCTGGCTCGGGCCGGGTCAGCAGGACCCGCATCAGCCCTGCCCCAGCAGACGGAAGAATTCCGGCCCGGCCTCGCGCCGCAACTGCAGCCCGACCTCACGGCCAAGGGCCGCGGCATCGCCCGGCGCCCCGTCGAGCGCTGCATCATGGCGCTGCGTGCCGTCCGGCAGGACGACAAGCCCCTTCAGCGACAGGCTGCCGCCGGCCAGCACCGCATGGGCAGCGATCGGCGTGCGGCAGGAGCCGTCCAGCTCCGCCAGCATGGCGCGCTCCGCCGTCACCCGGATGGCGGACTCGCTGTGGTTCAGCGGCGCCAGCAGACCGGCGATCCGGTCGTCCGACTGCCGCCGCTCGATGCCGATGGCGCCTTGTGCGACGGCTGGCAGCATGACATCGGCCGGAATCGGCGTGGTTCCCGCCTGCTGGATCGCCAGCCGGTTCAGCCCGGCCATCGCCAGCAGCGTGGCATCGACATCGCCATTTTCCAGCTTGCGCAGGCGGGTGCCGACATTGCCCCGGAAACTGACCACCTTCAGGTCGGGCCGGCGGCTGAGGATCAGCGCCTGGCGGCGCAGCGAGGAGGTGCCGATGACGCTGCCCGCCGGCAGATCGTCGATGCCGGACGCCTTTCCGGACAGGAAGGCATCGCGCGCATCCTCGCGCTCCAGAATGCAGTCGATGACGAGGCCGTCCGGCAGCACCGTCGGCACATCCTTCATGGAGTGCACGGCGATATCGATGCTGCCGTCCAGCAACCCCTCCTCGATCTCCTTGGTGAACAGGCCCTTGCCGCCGATCTCTGCCAGCGGGCGGTCCTGCACCCGGTCGCCGGTGGTGCTGATGACGACGATCTCCACCGCTTCGGGATCGCGCAACGCCTCATGGGCGGCGGCGAGACGGGCTTTCACCTCACTGGCCTGGGCCAGGGCGAGATGGCTGCCGCGGGTGCCGATTCGGACGAGGCTTTTTTTCTTCATGGCAAATCCACAGATAGACGGTTCGCTGGCGGAAGGAAAGTCCGTTGGAGGCCACCGCCGCCTCCGCTATGGTGCGCGCCATGATCGTTCTGGGTATCGAGACAAGCTGCGATGAGACCGCCGCCGCCATTGTGACGGGGGACCGGAAGATTCTGTCCAATGTCGTGCTGTCGCAGCTGGATGAGCACCGGCCCTATGGCGGCGTGGTGCCGGAAATCGCCGCGCGCGCCCACCTCGACCATATCGACCGGCTGGTCAGCCAGGCGATGCAGGAAGCCGGTATCGGTTTCGCCGACCTGTCCGGTGTCGCTGCGACCGGCGGGCCGGGGCTGATCGGCGGCGTCATCGTCGGGGTGATGACGGCGAAATCCATCGCCGCCGTGCATGACCTGCCCTTCCTGGCGGTGAACCACCTGGAAGGCCACGCGCTGACGGCCCGGCTGACCGACGATGTCGCCTTTCCCTATCTGCTGCTGCTGGTGTCCGGCGGCCATTGCCAGCTGCTACTGGTGGAGGGCGTCGGGCGCTATGCGCTGCTGGGCTCCACCATCGACGATGCAGTGGGTGAGGCATTCGACAAGACGGCGAAGATGCTGGGCCTGCCCTACCCCGGCGGCCCGTCGCTGGAAAAGGCGGCACTGCAGGGCGACGCCACACGCCACGATTTGCCGCGCCCGATGCTGGGCCGGCCGGGCTGCGACTTCTCTTTTTCCGGGCTGAAAACTGCCGTGCGCCATATCGCCGAGGCGCTGCCGCGCCCGCTGCCGCAACGCGAGCAGGCGGACCTCGCCGCCAGCTTCCAGGCCGCCGCCGCCGCCAGCCTGGTGAACCGCTGCCGCAACGCGATGACGGCGCTGGCCGACAGCCATCCCGAGGTACGCACGCTGGTGGTGGCCGGCGGCGTTGCCTCCAACCAGACCATCCGCGCAGCGCTGACCGGCCTGTGCGCCGATCATAGCTACAGCTTTGTGGCCCCGCCGGTGAAGCTGTGCACCGACAATGCAGCGATGATCGCCTGGGCCGGCATCGAGCGGCTGCGCCTCGGCCTGACCGACGGGCTCGACTTCGCGCCGCGCCCGCGCTGGCCGCTGGACCCGGATGCGATATCGAAGCAGCCGCGTGCCACAGCGCGTCCCCGCCAGACGGCCTAACACGCGGCCCAAAGCGCACCATTGGCAGGGCGGCCTTGACCGGCTAGCCTCTCGCCCGACATTTCTCGCGTTTTCCAGCTGAAGGATATTTCCATGCTGTTTTCCATCGTGTGCCAGGACAAGCCGAACAGCGTCGATCTGCGCATGGCCACCCGCCCGACCCATCTGGAATATCTGAAGGAGCGGGCCGACAAGATCCTGGTCGGCGGCCCGGTGCTGGGCGGCGGCGCCACCGGCGAGGAGCCGACCGGCAGCCACCTCATCGTCGAGATGCCGGACATCGAGGCAGCCCGTACCTTCGCCGCCAACGACCCCTATGCGCTGGCCGGGCTGTTCGCGCATGTCGAGATCAAGCCATGGCGCAAGGTGTTCTTCAACGCCGCCCTCGCGGAGTAAGCCGATGGCGCACTGGCTGATGAAATCGGAGCCCTTCAAATATTCCTGGGACCAGCTGGTGAAGGACGGGCGCACCCATTGGGACGGGGTGCGCAACTACCAGGCCGCCAACAATCTGAAGGCGATGAAGATCGGCGACCTCGCCTTCTTCTACCATTCCAACGAAGGGGTGGAGATCGTCGGCATCGCCAAGATCGTGAAGGAATATTACCCGGACCCCAGCGATCCCGCCGGCAAGTTCGGCATGGTCGATGTGGCGCCGGTGAAGAAGATGACCAAGCCAGTGCCGCTGAAGGCCATCAAGGAAGACCCGCGCCTCACCGACATCGCGCTGGTGCGCCAGTCGCGCCTGTCGGTGCAGCCGGTCAGCGATGAGCACTGGAAGATCCTGCTGGAGATGGGGGAGACCAGCCTGTGAGCGATCTTCTCTGCCAGCTGACGGACATTCCGGACGGCGATTCCAAGGGCCTCAAGCTGGAGGACGGGCGGGACATCCTGCTCGTCCGCCAGGGTGGGGCGGTGTTCGGCTATGTGAATGTCTGCCCGCATCTGTTCACACCGCTGGAAATGATGCCCGACGACTTCATCGACGATAGCGGCCAGTTCATCATCTGCGCGACCCATGGCGCGCTGTTCAAGATCGAGGATGGCGAATGCGTCGCCGGGCCGTGCCAGGGCGAGAGCCTGACCCGTGTGCCGCTGGCCGTCGAGGATGGGGCAGTGAAGCTGGCCTCCTGAGGCCGCGCCCAAAGGTCGAGGGGGCCAATGGTCGCAGGGGTTTGACGCAAGCCGCCCGGCGCGACACATTCCGTCCCGACCAGAGCCCTATCGTCCAGCCAGGGATTCCGCGCCCGATGACCGCCGCCACCGATACCGATTTCGTAACCGACCGCACCGCGCACCGCCGCCAGATCGGCCGCTGGCTGCTGGTCTGTTCGGCCGCCATCTTTGTCATGGTGGTGATCGGCGGCATCACGCGGCTGACCGAATCCGGCCTGTCGATGGTGGAATGGCGCGCCTTTCTGGACGCCGTGCCGCCGATGAGCGAGGCCGCCTGGCAGCGGCTGTTCGACCTGTATCGCGAGACGCCGGAATTCCAGCACAAGAACTTCTGGATGACCCTGTCGGACTTCCAGACGATCTTCTGGTGGGAATATATCCACCGGCTTTGGGGGCGCGGGCTGGGGCTGCTGTTCCTGATCCCCTTCCTCTGGTTCCTGGTAAAGGGCCGCATCGAAAAGCCGGTGCTGCCGGCGCTGCTGCTGATGTTCGCCCTTGGCGCGGTGCAGGGCGGCATCGGCTGGTGGATGGTGAAGAGCGGTCTGGTGGACCAGCCGGATGTCAGCCACTACCGGCTGGCGGTGCATCTGACCGTCGCCTTCATCCTGCATGGCGTGGTGCTGTGGACCGCGCTCGACTTGATCCGCGGGCGGATCGGCCCGGCAGCTGGTGCGCCGCTTGCCGGCCCCCGCTTCGCAGGCCTTTCGCTGACGCTGGCCTTGTGGATTCTGTTCGTCGTGGTGACTGGGGCCTTCGTCGCTGGCACTGATGCCGGCCGCGCCTACAATACCTTCCCGCTGATGGACGGGCATCTGGTGCCGGAAGCCTATGGCGTGCTGACGCCTTACTGGCTGAACTTGCTGGAAAACACGGCGGCGATACAGTTCAACCACCGGCTGGTGGCAACGCTGACGCTGCTGGCGGCACTGGTGCTGTGGTGGAAGCTGCGCCGCCATGCCGATCCTGCCGTGCGGCTGCCGGCCAACCTGCTGGCACTGGCGGTGGCCGGGCAGTATCTGCTGGGCATCATAACGCTGCTGGCCCATGTGCCGGTGTCGCTGGGAGCCGCGCATCAGGGCGGCGCCTTCCTGCTGTTCACCGCCGCGCTATGGACGGCGCATGCGGTCAGGCGGTCGCGCTAGACCTCCTGCTTATCCTTCCAGCGGTACCAGGCGAGCGCCGACTGGGCGACCCGGCGGGCCACGGCGTGGAAGGCAATGGGCTGCGGCTGTGTGACCGGCAGCGGCAGGGTGGCGCGGTCATCGCCCAGCACCAGCCCGGCCAGCACCCCGCCCATGGCAGTGGAGAGCGCCACGCCGCGCCCGTTGCAGCCGATGAAGGAATAGAGGCCCGGCCCCAGCTCGAACAGGCGGGGATAGCGGTCCATCGTCACTGCGAAATGACCGTGCCAGACATACTCCATCCGGATACCCGCCAGCTGCGGGAACAGCCAGGCGAGCCGTTCCGGCAGCATGCGTTCTAGCCGCTCCGTGCTGGAAAAGGGCAGGATCAGATTGCCGCCGGTGACCAGCCGCCCCGAGGCATCGAAGCGGAAGAAATAGAGGTCGCCGCGCGTGTCGGACACCGCCTGGTTGCCGGGTACGATGCCGGCACGCTGATTCTCGCCGATGGGGATGGTTGCCGCCTGATAATTGCGGAACGGCACGAAGGAGCGGACCAGCGGCGGCCAGAGATCGCGGCTGTAGCCGGCCGTCGCCAGCACCACCGACCCCGCCGTCACGATGCCGCCCGGCGTGGTCACGCGCCAGCCCTGGTGGTGGCGTTCCAGCCCGGTCGCCGGGCTCATCCCATGCACCGCAACGCCTGCCGCAAGCGCGGCGCGCGCCAGCCCGCGCGCATAGCCCAGCGGGTTGATATGGCCGCCGGTCGTATTGCCCCAGCCGCCTTCATAATGCGGGCTGCCGACCAGCTTCCTGATGGCGTCGCGGTCATAGAGCGTGACCGGCGCGCCCAGCGCCTCCCATTCGCGGAAGCGCTTCTCGCTGATCTTCATCCGGCCCGGCGTGTGCGCCGGCTGCACCCAGCCATTCTGCACCGCCTCGCAGTCGATGCCATGGCGGCGGATCATGTCGAAGGTGAGCGATGCCGAATCGCGGATCATCGCGGCGTAGAGCGCCCCGCGCTCCGGCCCGTATTCGCGCAGCATGTCGGTCGGGTCGGGCCGCGTCATCGCCGGGATGACCTGCCCGTTATTGCGGCCGGACGCCCCCCAGCCCGGCTCCGCCGCCTCCAGCACCACGACGGCGAGCGACGGGTCGCGCTGCTTCAGATGCAGCGCGGTGGACAGGCCGGTATAGCCGCCGCCGATGATGCAGATATCGGCGCGGACATCGCCCTGCATCGGCGGCGTTTCCGGCGCGGGCGCGGCGGTTTTCGCCCACAGCGAGGGCGGCAGCACGGGCCGGCGGTCGATCCCCAGTTCCAGCGCCATGGCGCGCCCCTCCGTCAGGCCGGCATTTCGAATTGCAGGGTCACGCCACAGGCGCGTTCCGGCGGCAGGTAGGCGCGGCCATCGGCGCTGCGCTCGAAGCTGATGCCCTGCTTGCGGAACCAGCCGGCGCTGGCCATCGTGTCGCGCAGCCGCAGCGAGAAGCCGGCAACATAGGGCAGGGCCGCCTTCACCAGCGAGGCTTTCGGGAAGCGCTTCAGGAAGGCATCCGGCGTCATCACCATCATGGTCGCGGTGCCGGTCTCGATCACGCGGGCATGCGGGCTGTTGCCCATGGCGCGGGTGTTGAACATCCTCTCCTGAGCGGCGACCACGGCGGAGGGGTCGGGGGCGACCACAATCACCTCGGAGATCGCCTTCGCGCCATTCGGATGCCCCTGATATTCCGGCAGCCAGACCAGCTCCGGCGTGTGGTGCTGGCACAGGAATTCGCGCAGGCCCGGCGTGGCGGCATGGTCGATATGCAGCACCGTGAAGGAGGCATCCTTGACCCCGTCCGGCCGCTCGACCGGGCGGGAGAATTCGCTGATATCGCCGGGGTTCAGCCCGGCGGCCCGCAGCGCCACCGCCGCCCCCCTGGAATCCGTGCTGCGCAGCGCCACCGCGCCGACCCCCTGCCGCACTTCCAGCAGCCCGGCCCAGCGATTCGGAACGCTGCTCTCCGGGTCGATGGCGAGCAGCTCCAGATAGTCGTTTTCCAGCATCAGGCAGTGATTGACCGAGCCCAGCTTGGTGTGCCGGCCCATCGGCGTCGGCCGGAAGCCCAGCCCCTCATAGGTCGTGCGGGCCTGCTTCAGATCGCGCACCGCGATCAGGATATGGTCGATGCCGGTAACGGGCCAGACGGGCGCGGACATGGGTAACTCCCTTGCGGCATTTCTGCTTTTCGGCTGGCAGCTTAGCGGAGGGAGGAAGCGCCCGGCAATGGCGGGCTGGAAGCCCTGGAGCAGCCCGCCTATGCTGACCCGCCCCTGCGGTGAGGAGAGCCATGCCCCGTTTCGACGCCAATCTCGATTATCTGTTCCTGGAGCAGGACGGCCTGCCCGCCCGCATCGCGGCGGCGGCGAAGGCCGGCTTCAAGGGCGTGGAGATGCTGCGCCCCTACGCCACGCCCGCCGCCGAAGTGAAGGCAGCGCTGGCATCGGCAGGCGTGGAGGCGGTTCTGATCAACAGCCCGACCGACCCGGAGAAAGGCACGATGGGCCATGCCGCCCTCCCCGGCAATGAGGCGGTGTTCGAGGCGGAGATCGCGCAGGCGCTGGATTATGCCGCCGCCATCGGGGCGGGGCGAATCCATGTGCTGTCCGGCCGCATCGACCCCGACAGCGCACCGGCGCGCGACACGCTGATCGCCAATCTGAAGCGCGCCGCGCCGGAGGCGGAGAAGCGCGGCATCACGCTGCTGATCGAACCGCTGAACGGGCGCGACCAGCCGGGCTATTTCCTGAACCGCGCCGAACAGGGGGCGGAGATCGTGGCGGCCATCGGCCATGCGGCCGTGCGCCTGCAATTCGACTGCTACCACACGCAGGTGCAGCAGGGCGATGTGCTGCGCCGGCTGGAAGGCGTGCTCGACCTCGTCGGCCATATCCAGATCGCCGGGCCGCCGGCGCGGGTGTCGCCGGACCAGGGCGAGGTGAATTACCCCTGGCTGCTGGCGGAAATCGACGCACTTGGCTATGGCGGCTGGATCGGCTTCGAATATCGCTGCCCGGAGGGCACGGCGGCGGGGCTTGCCTGGGCCGCGCCCTACGGTATCCGCGCCGGCTGAGACAGCCTATCGTTGCAGGGGATCGTTCTGTCTCGGGCGGTTCGGGTCCGGCTTATAGTAATAGACCTCGCAGCTGGTCGTGCCGTCATTGCGGAAGAA